>JBKJLT010000140.1:0-10565 GCA_046596765.1 Ferruginibacter sp.
CAGTCAACTATATATCCATCGCCAAAAAAATCGAAGAGAAAAAGCGGGAGGTAGTAACTATAGTGCTCTTAATTACCAGAAAAATGTGTCAGCATTCCGAAACTATCTGTTTCGTCATAATAAAATTTCTCGCTGCCAAACAAAGGCTGGTATTTTTTTCAAAATAATCACGAGCCTACCAGCATTCTCGAATATTTACCCAACAATTTTTTAAATAACCAGGCAATTAACATACACAATGCAATAGACAAGGTTAAAAATATAAGGGAAGCCAGGAATAAATTAAGCGGTGATATTTTATGCAAGGTTGATAAAGGCATCAATGGACCGTATAGCATGAACAGGAAAAAGGCATGCAGAAAATAAATGGTAAAAGCATAATTGGCAATCTGTCCCAACCAACGGGGTTGCCGCTCACTCCGGTTTTTAAATACAATAATAAATATCCCTGATAAGCACATTTTCTGAATATAAAACAATGTGCTGCGTAAGGACCATGCTCCAAATTTATCAATATTTTTAATTTCAAAATAAATTAACGCTACAGAGGAGATTACTGTAATCAATATAAACAACAGCATATTTTTCTTTACCCATTTAAACCGCTCTTCGGGGTTTGCACCAAAATATATACCAGCAGCATACGCACCCGTAAAATAAATCATGGTTGATAAACTCAGGTAATCTCCTTTATCCAGATCAATCAGCTCCACTCTTGATACGGCTAATGGTAATAAAACAATAAGCAACATCAACAGTGTTCCCCATCTTTTTATATTCATTATATAATCAAGCAAAGGCGTTACGAGGTATAAAAAAATCAATATGGGTATATACCAATAAGGAAACTGCGCCTTACCATAAATAAAATTGCGGAGGGCGCCTTTGAGGTAGAGCATAAAATCAGTGTGCAAAGCAAAAAAATCAGTGGGTGTGGGATTAAAAATGGAAAACAACAAGGTTAAAAACAGATAGGGCAATAGTACATTTTTAAACTTACTGCTGTAAAATTTTTTATATCCTTTACTTTTTAATACAACGGAGAATAGTAAACCGGAGATGACGGCAAAATAAATAGTACTGTTATGAAACAATAGTTCATTGGCAATACTATACGGGTCTTTGGGGCTAAAGCTATTATTACTGGCAGCATATAAGGCAAATGCAATGGCATGGATGACTACAATATTAATAATGGCAAATCCCCGAAAACTATGCAGGTAACCCAGGAATGAAGGTTGGTTGGTGGTGGACATATTGCTATAGGTTAAAGTGTTACAATCTAAGGTTAATAATTTTAATGCAGCACAATTTTTATTGATGCTACACACAATAAAAACAGGGTGAGCCACCTTTGAAGAGGTGACTCACCCTACTCCAACACCTTCATCATGGCCTTTGCTTTTAACAGGCTCTCTTCATATTCTAATGCAGGGTCGCTGTTATACGTAATGCCACCACCCGCCTGAAAGGATAGATATTTATTGGCAGCATTGTAAAGTATGCTGCGTATCACTACATTAAAATCAAAGTCTCCACTTGGCTTTACATAACCGATTGCGCCGGAAAATAAACCACGTTTGGTTTGCTCGTATTGTTCAATTAATTCCATCACCTTTTTTTTAGGTGCGCCTGTCATAGAACCCATGGGGAATGTGGCTTCAATATAATCAATCCAGTCTTTGCCATCTTCCAATTCACCGCTTACCGTGCTTATCATCTGGTGTACCTGCGGAAAACTATACACTACAAATAGTTCATCCACCCTTACCGATCCTGATTTACATATTTTACTTAAGTCATTTCGAACCAGGTCAACCACCATTACGTTCTCGCTTTTTTCTTTTTCACTTTCAATCAAATAATTTTTAGCCTTTTCATCTTCGGCAGCATCTTCCAGATTTCTTTTACTGGTGCCTTTTATGGGCTGAGAAATTATTTTATTTCCTTCTTTTTTTAAATACCGCTCCGGGCTGGCGCATAAACACCAGCGGCTATTCAATTTATAAAATACAGAAAAAGGGTTGGGAGAAAGTTCGGTGAGCCGGTTGTAGATATACAACGGATCTATGTCTGCATTTTCTGCAAAAAACTCCTGGCAAAAATTTATTTCATAACAATCGCCCCGTAAAATATGCAGTCTTAGTTTTTCAATAATATCAATGTAATTGTGCCTGCTTATTTTATGCTGAATAAGAACCGTTGCTTTTATACTTTCATTAATGATGATAGGACAGTTAGCTATAGCATCAAAAACAACCGCCGCATCGCCATCGTAATGTATTGCTACTTCTTTGTCATTAAGTTCAAGCACAATTTCCGGTACAAAAAAATGCAGGTCGCTAAAACCAACGCCATCAGCATTGGCTGAGCTTAATTTTTCTGTTTCATTTTTAAGATCATAGCCCAGATGGCCAAACAGCCATTCGTTTTCATTTGCTGCGTAAAACTTCCGCAAAGCATCAAATGCATTGCCGGCCTGCATTTCAACATTTGATTTTGACCCTGCAGCCAGCAAACATTCAAAAGCCGGCTTACTAAAATCGTAATGCCGGTTATCTAATAAACAAAAAATGTTGAACCGGTTTACCCAATTCAACATTTGTGTTTTAAAAATATTAAAGTCGTCAACAGGAAACGAAATACATTTTTTCACTTGTTTATTTTACCCTGTTACCTTGCTACGTTAAAAATCATCATCGTCATCGTCAAAATCATCATTCAGTCCCAAGTCGCTGAATTCATCATCTACTTTAAAATCATCTTCATCTTCATCTTTTCCTTTGCCGGGTTTTTTAACAGCGGCTTTCTTGCCTACCGATTTAGGCACATCAAATTCGTCAAAGTCAGGATCCCAGCTATCATCCTCCTCAGCCTTTTCCCAATCATCTTCCTTTTCAACATCATCGTCATCTTCATCATCGTCATCAGCACCTTTTTTCTTTGGTGCAGATTTTTTCTTTGGCGAAGGCGCATCATCGTCGTCATCCAGATCATCTTCATCTTCGTCGTCAGCTTTTGGTTTGGCAGCTTTTTTTGCAGCGTTAATTACAGTTGCAAAACCGGCGGTAACTGTTGTTGTTTTTGTGTCGTCTGATAATAAAGTCATAATTCAATGGGGATTAATTCTGTAAAATTTCCAAATCTGATTTACATAGCCAAATAAAATTCAAAGTTTTTTTATTTATTTTATGCAATAACCAATTGATCTCTACCTGGGCCGTTACTAATGTACTTAACAGGCACGCCCAAAAACTTGTTCAGGTAATTAATATAAATTTTCATTTCTGGCGGCAGTGCATCAAATGTTGTAATAGCCGTTATATCTTTTTGCCAGCCCGCAAATGATTGGTAAACCGGTTCAATATCTACCTTGTTCATTTGAAAAGGTACATAATCAATTGATTTACCATTTATTTTATAGCTGTTACATACCTTCAGTTCATCAAGTTCATCCAGTATATCAGCCTTGGTCATAATAATTTGCGTAACGCCGTTTATCATACAGGCAAATTGCAGGGCAACCAGGTCAATCCAGCCACAACGGCGTGGGCGACCGGTAGTGCTTCCAAACTCGTTCCCGGTTTTGCGTAACCGCTCACCGGTTTCGTCAAGCAGTTCCGTAGGAAAAGGACCACTACCTACCCTGGTACAATAAGCTTTTGAAATACCAAAAACCTCTTTAATCTTTTGTGGTGCTATGCCCAAACCGGTACAGACACCGGCGGATATGGTATTGCTGCTTGTTACAAACGGGAATGTTCCAAAATCTACATCCAGCATACTTCCCTGTGCACCTTCGGCCAGCACCCGCTGGCCTTTTTGTATTTTTTCGTTTATAAAATATTCGCCGTTTACAATTTTAAACTCACGCAAAAATTCCATGGCCTCAAAAAACTCTTCTTCCCAGGCATTAATATCTTCCTGAAAATTAAAATTATCCAGCAGCCGCTGGTGCTTCATGCGCAGTTTTATATAATCGGTAGTAAAACTTTTGTCTAATAAATTGCCAACTCTCAGCCCATTGCGGCCCGTTTTATCCATATACGCCGGGCCAATACCCTTGAGTGTGCTGCCAATTTTTTCATTGCCTTTTGATAGCTCGCTGGCTTTATCAAGTGCCCGGTGTGTAGGTAAAATAAGATGCGCCCTTTCGCTGATGTACAAATTCTTTTTATAATCAACCCCAAAGGCTGCCACATTTCCACATTCCTTTTTTAATGTAATAGCATCTAAAACCACGCCATTACCAATCAGGTTAACTTTATCTTCATGAAAAATACCGCTGGGTATCTGGTGCAATACGATCTTCTTCCCATCTACATACAACGTGTGGCCTGCATTTGGCCCACCCTGAAAACGGGCAATTACGTCATAATTCTTAGCGAAGTAATCTACAATTTTTCCTTTGCCTTCATCGCCCCATTGCAAGCCCAGAATAACATCTACCATTTTAGATTTACGATTTTAGATTTTAGATTTGCCTGGCCGGTAATTTTTTTTTGGTGACAGGCATTTGGTTTTTATGGCATCATCGTTGCCACGCTCGGTTCAAAGACATACCATACTTCGGCTTCGCTCAGTACATCACTTTTATCCAAGCGTAATGTTATGCAACCGTGTAAAAATAAAATGAAATAACGCAACCACCTAAAATGAATTGGTTTATTTAAATTTTAAATTGGCAGTAAGGATTTTTAATCTTTTACCGGATGGTGAAACTATTTAGGCGCATAAAAACTAATTTTACATCAGCAATGAAAATAAGTACCTATTTCGCAGTTTTCTTTATTTTTTTCCTCAGTGGTTTAACCAAAATACAGGCACAGGTGTGTACAGGTTCTCTTGGCGATGCTGTTGTAAGCATAAATTTTGGTGCAGGTACCGGCGTTGGTGGTGCTTTGCCGCCTTCGCAAACTACATACACCTATTTAGCGGGTGATTGCCCGAACGATGGCAGTTACACCATCATCAATAGTACCAGTAACTGTTTTGGTAGTAGTTGGCATAATTTAGCAGAAGACCACACGTCTGGTGATGTAAATGGGTATATGATGCTGGTAAATGCATCTTTAACGCCTTCCGATTTTTTTGTGGATACCATTACAGGCCTGTGTGCAAATACTACTTATGAATTTACTGCATGGGTTGTTAATGTTTTAAAAACAAGTGCCTGCCAGCCAACCCCAACAAGACCCAACCTGGTTTTTACGATTGAAACACCTACCGGCACTGTGTTGGGCACTTATACTACCGGAAACATTACCGAAGCTGCATCTCCTGTATGGAACCAATATGGGCTTTTTTTTACTACCCCTGCCGGCACGCCAAGTGTTGTGATACGCATTAGAAATAATGGGCCGGGTGGATGCGGTAACGACCTGGCACTGGATGATATTACCTTTAAGCCCTGTGGCCCAAGAGTTACCACATCAGTATTAAACACAACGCAAACCAATGTAGATTTATGCATAGGCAGCAGCACAAATACGCCGCTTAGTGGCGTGGTAAGCAGTGGTTATACCAACCCCGCTTTACAATGGCAACTTAGTACAGATAATGGAGTAACCTGGACAGACATTATCGGTGCAACCAGCAACAGTTATACTTTTACCGGCACTGTAATTGGCGTTTATAAATACCGCTTAACGGTTGCCGAAGCCGGTAATATTTCAAATATCAATTGCAGGGTAGCATCAAATGTTACAACCATTACCATTCACGATTTGCCCGTGGTTACGGCCGGCAGCAACAGCCCTGTTTGTGAAGGCAAACCTGTAAACCTAACTGCCGGTGGAGGAGCTTCTTATACTTGGTCTGGGCCTGGAGGTTTTACATCCGGCTTACAAAACCCGGTTTTTAATGCTGCATTTAATAGTGCAGGAAATTATATTGTTACAGCAAAAGATCAGTTCGGCTGTGTTAATACTGCATCAACAACCGTTAGCATTTTATCAAAACCTGTCATAGATGTTTTTCCAAAGTCGGCAGCCTTTTGCATCGGCGATTCGGTTTTATTAACGGCCACCGGCGGTATAAGTTATTTTTGGACGCCTGCTACAGGTTTATCAAACCCTGCATCGGCATCAACTTATGCAAAACCACTAAGTACCACCACGTACACCGTAACTGCAACTGCCGCTAATGGCTGCACCGATTCTTTAGCAGTTAAAATTTCTGTGTTTAAAAAACCTGTTGTATATGCCGGAAAAGATCTTGTATTGATAAACGGACAATCGGCTGTTATAAATGCCGTGCTGGATACTACCAACGTAAATTATTTCTGGTCGCCGGTTGATTTCCTAAGTGATCCTTCAATTGTGCGTCCCACCACAAAACCCGATAGGGATATTGCATACACGTTACATGCAGTATCTGGTTTAGGCTGTGGCGTATCAACCGATACTGTTTTAATAAAAGTTTACAACGGTATTTTTATACCCAATGCTTTTACACCCGATGGCAACGGCAAAAATGACAGGTGGGAAATTAAAGCACTGGCAGCTTACCCATTTGCAAAAGTGCTGCTGTTTAATCGTTTTGGTGAGTTGATTTTTGCATCAAACGGTGCAACCGATTATTGGGATGGCACCTACAAAGGCAAAAAAGCAGCAGCGGGAGCTTATGTTTATGTAATTGATTTAAAGAATGGTTCGCCTTTTATAAAGGGGGAAGTTTTAGTTATCAGATAATTATCGACAATTTATTTTGTACGTACATTTTTTATATATTTGTACGTAAATAAAAGCAGTATGAATACCAAGTTGACTATTAACCTGAAGCAGCATGTTATTGAAAAAGCAAAAGAATATGCTAAATCAAACAGAACGAGCCTGTCTAAAATAATTGAGAACCACCTGCAAAAAATTACCGGTAAAAATGACCTGGATGAAAAAATTACGCCATTGGTAAAAAGCCTGTCGGGCATTATTAACTTACCAAAAGATTTTGATCACAAAAAAAATTACGCCGATCATTTGATTACCAAATACAAATAAATGGAGAAGGTTTTTGTTGATACAGATATTATTCTTGACCTGCTGAGTTACAGGGAACCATTCTACATTTTTTCAGCCGGTTTATTTTCTGCAGCAGATAAGGATGAAATTAAAATTTATGTTTCTTCGCTATCCTTTTCAAATTTAAACTACATACTCTCAAAACAATATTCAGCAGATAAGGCAAGAAAAAAATTACTGAAATTTAAAACCCTTGTTACTGTTTTACCGGTATCCGATAAAACAGTTGAACTTGCACTTACATCAGACTTTAAAGATTTTGAAGATGCCATGCAATATTTTACTGCCACAGACAACAATTTAAAAATACTACTCACAAGAAATTTAAAAGATTACAAATCGGCTGCCATTGCGGTTATGACGGCAGAGCAGTTTTTAAAAGGAATAAGGTAAGTGATTAATGCATGGTCAGACGAGATCGTCAGACCACATGCTACGCCACCTTCAGCATACTCAATTTACTGCTACCAAATTTGCGTTGAGCATACTCCAGCGTAACTTCAAACTCTTTTAATTTTTGAGAAGGTAATTCAAACATAGCATCGGTAAGTATGCTTTCGCAGATGCTGCGCAGGCCACGGGCGCCCAGCTTATATTCCAGTGCCTTGGTAACCATAAAATCAAAAACAGCGGGCTCAAATTTAAGTTCTATACCTTCAATATCAAACAAGCGGGTAAATTGTTTAATCAACGCATTTTTAGGTTCAGTTAAAATGCTGCGTAAGGTAACAGCATCTAAAGGATTTAGATAAGTTACTACCGGTAAACGGCCAAGCAGTTCCGGTATCAGGCCAAAATGTTTCAGATCAACTGCATTTACAAAATGTAAAAGGTTATCCTGCTGATATTCCTGCAGTTCTTTATTTACATTAAAACCAATGGCATTTGTATTTACACGGCGTGCAATAATTTTATCTACACCATCAAATGCACCACCGCAAATAAAGAGTATATTTTGGGTATTTACTTTAATCAGCTTTTGCTCCGGGTGTTTACGCCCGCCCTGCGGTGGCACAAGCACTTCGGTACCTTCCAGTAATTTTAATAATCCCTGTTGCACACCTTCGCCACTTACATCCCTGGTGATTGAAGGGTTATCGCTTTTACGGGCAATCTTATCAATCTCATCAATAAACACAATTCCTTTTTCTGCCGATGGCACATCATAATTGCAGGCCTGTAATAAACGGCTCAGCATGCTTTCCACATCTTCGCCCACATAACCGGCTTCGGTAAAAACGGTTGCATCTACAATTGCGAAAGGCACATTTAGCATACGGGCAATTGATTTTGCCAATAATGTTTTTCCGGTACCGGTTTCGCCAACCATAATGATGTTACTTTTTTCAATCTCCACATCATTCTCCACTTTTTGATTGAGCCTTTTGTAATGATTATAAACTGCAACTGCCAGTATTTTTTTTGCATCATCCTGGCCAATCACATAATCATCAAGGAATTTTTTTATTTCAAGCGGTTTTCTTACAGTTAGTTTATGTGTTGTATTGGCACTATGCTTATTGTCTTTGGTAGTGCCCAGTTCCTGCTCAATAATTTCTTCGGCATGTTCTACACAGTTTTCGCAAATATGGCCATCCTGCCCTGCAATGAGTATTTTAACTTCATCGCGGTTGCGGCCGCAAAAAGAACAATGTAAAGTTTGTTGTTTAGCCATGATCTTTATTCTGTTTTATCTGTACAGCATAATCCCAAATCGCATGTAAAAGTACAAAAGCAAGCTGATTTATCAGTAGACACCTTACGGGGCTATAAAGTTGCATTTAAAATAAGTACTTCTTTTAAGCTTCGGCCCTCTTTTTTGAAAAAAAAGCCTCCAAAAAAGAGGCTTTTAATTATAAATTCTCAGCTATCCCTTAGAGTTTAGTCAAAACGGCATCTACAATACCATAATCAATTGATTCTTTGGCATTCATCCAATAATCGCGGTCAAAATCCTTCATCACTTTTTCAACAGTTTGACCGCAGTTTTTTGCCAGTATCTCGGCACCCATCAGCTTGGTTTTCCTTATCTGCTCTGCCATAATTTCCAAATCGGCACTGGTTCCCTGTCCGCCACCGCTTGGTTGGTGAATCATCACTTCGCCATTGGGAAAAATATATCTTTTGCCTTTTGCACCACCGCTAAGCAGTATGCTACCCATACTGGCAGCCATGCCCATACACACGGTACTAACCGGCGAGCTAATCATCTGCATGGTATCGTAAATAACCATACCGCTTGTAACCACGCCGCCCGGACTGCTGATGTAAAAAGTAATTTCCTTACCGGGGTCCAGCGATTCGAGATACATTAAGCGGTTGGTAATGTCTTTGGCACTTTTATCATCTACCACGCCCCATAAAAAAACTTTGCGCTGTTCAATAAATTTCTTGTCAAACTGCCAGCTGCTCATCATTTTCTCCATCGGGTTTTCAGGGATGCCATCCGGTTTTTCCTCATCTTCAAAACGGGTATTGTTGTTTTTATAAAAATTCATAAATGGTGGTTGTTTTATTTTTGATCTTTCTTTTGTTTACGCTGGTTCATTATCAGTACTTCATCAATCAAGCCATATTCTTTTGCTTCTGTAGAAGTAAGCCATTTGTCCCGGTCGCAATCTATTGCCACTTTTTCTACCGACTGGTTTGTGTGAAAGGCAATGATTTCGTATATCTCGTGCTTAACTTTTTTTACTTCATTAACCGTAATCTCAATATCGGTTGCCTGGCCGCCTGCACCTGCACTGGGTTGATGCATCATAATGCGGCTATGTTTTAATGCGGTACGTTTGCCTGGTGCTCCTGCACACATTAACACCTGCCCCATACTGGCTGCCATACCGGTGCAAATGGTGGCAATATCCGGTGTGATGAACTGCATAGTATCGTACATACCCAAACCTGCATACACACCGCCACCGGGGCAGTTGATATACATTTGAATGTCACGGGTACGATCGGTACTTTCTAAAAACAACAACTGCGCAGTAACAATATTTGCCACTTCATCATTGATGGGATATCCCAAAAAAATAATCCTGTCCATCATCAGGCGGCTGTAAACGTCCATTACGGCTACATTCATGGGGCGCTCTTCAATAATGTTGGGAGTAAGATTGGTGGCCCCCCCAGCTCCCCCGGAGGGGGGAATCTGAGCAACAGCATTTGGGATATTATGCTTTATGTATCCGTCAAGTGTATTGCTGTTGATGCCACGGTGTTTTACGGCGTATTTCTCAAATTCTTTTCCAAAGTTCATAGTATAGTATTAGTTACAGCAAATATATTCTATTATGGGTTTTCAAATACTATGCTAAAACAATAAAGCAGCCAAATTGGCAAAAAAGGAGAGAAATAGCATTTTTATATGAAGTAAAAGGGAATGCCGGACACGGGATGATAAGAAGTTTGCTGTTAATAAAAATTCCAGAATTTCAATGAGTGTAACCTTGAGGGGTTACAGCTCATTGAAAATTTCTGGGTATTAACCTCACCTCAACACAAAGAAATAAAAAGTTAAGTGCAGTAAATTAAATTTTCGATAAA
>JBKJLT010000147.1:0-5216 GCA_046596765.1 Ferruginibacter sp.
GGTGAAACACTTTCAAAAATTAAAGAAGCCGTAACTGTAGGAATGAAACAATTTTATGATGGAAGACAATATCATTTAAAATTTTGTGGCTGCATTGTTTCGGCAGTAAAAAATTAAGTCACTTATACTTCACACCAAAAATAGCAAATCCGATTACAGGCGGTTTGGCAATATGGCGGGGCGACGAACATATGCTCAACATTTTGTTCGCTAATCGGCTTCAGTTCCAGCCGACGAATAAAGCCTATCAACAGAATAAACTATGAATTTTTATTTATAAATTTAACATCGGTTACGGGCTCACGATTTTCAAATACCGCCACATCGCCAAGGCGGTGTCCGTTGTAAGCCATACATGATGTTCGTTTCATAAACACAATATAAGTATCACCAAAATCAACAACCATGATAATCTCAAAACTTTCCTGCTTCGTATTATTTCTCATTTGTTCACTGAATGTAACTGCTCAAAAGGTTCCTGCATCTGTTATCAAAGAAATACAACAAGCAGAAACAAAAATGTTTCGCAACGTAACCTATTCCAATGCCGGGAAATACTTTGCAACAGACGTTGCAGATGATTTTTTCAGCATAAATGCCGACGGAACAACCCGAACCAAAGAACAAGGATTGGCTGATACCGCCCGGATGAAAATGTTTGAAATGGCGACCTATAAATATTTTGATAGAAAGATTAGAGTTTATGGAAAAGTCGGCATCACGAATGGTCGGGTGCAAGCATTTTTCAACAACCTGATGGTAGCGGAGTTCTTATACACAACAGTATTTGTAAAGCGTAACGGTAAATGGATGTACACAAGTTGGCAGGGAACCTTGTCGCAAGACTCGCCAAAGTAACGGGATGCTGAAATATTTTTGCCTTCGCTGGCGTTACTTCCAGCGTTTTCAGATTGTAGCCATTACAAAGGCCGCTGTAGTGCGTATCACCAACAGCCGAAGCCCGGCAATTGCAGCCTACTAAAAAAAGCGATACTTCTAACGCCAATGCCACATCAATATGCACCCGATGATTTAAAAATACAAACTCATTGCAAAAATTAAAATGGTTAATACTTCAGCTGTTGGCCAGAGGCGCAACAGCGGGGTTTGTATAGATTGAGGCTTGCTTACGAAAACAACCGAGAAAAAATCCATTAATATATTCCCACCCGAATACCGAAAGTTGGACTCAGTTCTGTAAAAGGAAAATTAACGAATAACTGCCTTGCCCTGGTAGGTCTTCCTCTCCCAACCCGAAGCCCACCAGCTGCCATTTGTGTTCGTGTATGGGACAAAGCAGTAAACTCAAAATAGCCGGGCAGTATTATTTTGCAAAATTATTTTACTATCGGCTCTTTGCTCACATTTGCCAGGGCTATTAAAAAATCAACGCCTTCATTGCTCATTTTGGTGGCAACCAGTTTTCCTTTTACGGCGTGTAAAAAATGATGACAGCCATCGCCCATAAAATTAAATGATATATCAGCCGCCAGGTTACCTTTTTTATAAAACAAAATATTACCATCGTAACCGCATTTGAATTGTTCTGTTTCTTCGCCATCTGTAAATTGCAGCATGGTTTGTATGGCGTGGGTTTCGGTGGTGCTGGTGGCCCTGGTTTGCAAACTGTCGCCACGCTCATTAAACTTTACCACCAGGCTGTCACTGTCTTCCAGGTGGCTAACCAAAGCTGAGTTACTACACGAGAAAAGTAAAATGGCAGCAGCAAAAAATAAGATCCCTTTCATTAATTTTTTATTTGTACTAAGATAAGAAAGATACCGGCTCTGTAGCCAAAAAATCATACCCTGCATCACTGTACATCTACTCTGCCAGCAAAGGCAGTTGGTTAAAAATTGTCTGCCCTAAATTTTGATTTAGCCTGGTTTAGTTGTATCCTTGCCCTCAGGTTTTATTCCCGCCCCATGATTATTTTATCTTTTTATAATTAAAACTTTTAAAAATGAAGCACCACAAATTTTTAACGGCAATAAGTTTTGCTGTTGGTATGTCTTTTTCCATGTCATCCTGCAATTCGGGCGATGAAAAAAAACCGATTGATGCCCCGGCGGATACAAGTACTGTAAAAGCCTCTACTCCTGCTAAACCGGCAAACTTAATGGTGATGATGCACAAAGTTGCCAATTTTGCTAAATGGAAAGTTAACTATGAAGCACATGATTCTATGCGCCTGGCCTATGGCATACATAATTTTGTGCTGGCAAGAGGTATAAAAGATACCAATATGGTACTGGTTGCTGTAAGAATGGATGATGCAGCCAAAGCAAAGGAATTTGCGGCGTTGCCGGATTTGAAAGCGGCCATGCAGAAAGGCGGCGTAATTGGCGTTCCCACTGTAAATTACCTGGATGTGCAGATGCAGGATACTACAGCCAATGCAGCCACTACCAGGGTGATGATAACCCATAAAGTAAAAGACTGGGATGCCTGGAAAAAAGTGTATGATGAAGATAAACCTAACCGTGTAAACGCCGGCTTTACCGACAGGATGCTTGCTTACAACGTGGGTGACAACCACATGGTGTCAATGGTGTTACTGGTTTCGGATATGAAAAAGGCAGAAGATTTTTCCAAATCGCCCGAGCTGAAAGCAAAGATGGAAGCAGGTGGCGTAGAAGGCCCTCCAACTTTCTTTTACTATACTATTGCTAAAAAATATTAGTAAGTACTGTTTTATATAAGCTGTCCCGTTTTGAGCGGTACAGCTTATATATTTCCAGTTGTAACTATTTCATGTTTTGTTGCCAGGCTACCCATTTAAGTTATGAAATATAGTCTTTCATTATGCTAAATCAAAACGATCAAGGTTCATCACCTTGGCCCATGCTACAACAAAATCATTTACAAATTGCTCCTGTGCATCGGCGCAGGCATATAATTCGGCCAGTGCTCTCAATTCTGAATTTGAACCGAAGATGAGATCAACCCTTGTGGCAGTCCATTTTAATTCACCTGTTTTGCGGTCACGGCCTTCAAAAACATCTTGGGCATCAGAAGTCGCATTCCACTTCGTTCCAAAATCAAGCAGGTTAACCAAAAAGTCATTAGTGAGTGTTTCAATGCGTTTAGTAAATACGCCTGTTTGGGAATTATCGAAGTTCGTATTCAAAACACGCATGCCGGCAACCAGCACAGTTAACTCCGGTGCGGTGAGTGTAAGCAGTTGTGCTTTGTCAACCAGCATTTCCTCGGCAGATAATGTGTATGTAGTTTTTGCATAATTGCGAAACCCATCCGCATTGGGCTCAAGTACAGCAAATGATTCAACATCGGTCTGCTCCTGCGTTGCATCGGTACGGCCGGGCGTAAATGGCACTGCCACATTGTGTACGGCTTTTTTTGCAGCCAGTTCAACAGCAGCACATCCTCCCAATACTATCAGGTCGGCCAGCGAGATCTGCTTACCATCTGTTTGGGCATTGTTGAATGTTTTTTGTATTGTTTCAAGTGTTTTTAATACATTACTTAATTGCGCCGGATTATTAACTGCCCAATCTTTTTGTGGGGCAAGACGAATACGGGCACCGTTTGCACCACCACGTTTATCAGAACCACGGAAGGTGGATGCTGAAGCCCAGGCGGTTGATACTAATTGAGATACTGAAAGCCCCGAAGTAAGTATGCTGTTTTTTAGTGTGGCGATATCAGCATCATCTATCAGCTTATGCGTAACAGCAGGCACAGGGTCTTGCCAGATCAGTTCTTCTGTTGGCACTTCTTTGCCCAGGTAGCGTACTTTTGGCCCCATATCGCGGTGTGTAAGTTTAAACCAGGCACGGGCAAAAGCATCTGCAAACTGATCGGGATTTTCAAAGAAACGCCTTGATATTTTTTCGTAAGCGGGGTCCACCCTCATTGAAATATCGGTAGTGAGCATAAAAGGTGCATGGCGTTTTGATGCATCGTGTGCATCCGGTACTAAATCTATACCAGCATTGTCTTTTGGTTTCCATTGATGTGCGCCTGCAGGGCTTTTGGTTAGTTCCCACTCATACCCAAACAGGTTTTCAAAATAGTTGTTACTCCACTTTGTGGGTGTTGTTGTCCAGGCTCCTTCCAGTCCGCTGGTAATCGTATCCTCTGCGTTGCCTTTACCAAAAGAATTTCTCCAACCCAGGCCCATTTCTTCCATGCCGGCAGCTTCAGGCTCTTTACCCACATGCTCAGCAGATGCAGCTCCATGTGTTTTACCAAAGCTGTGGCCACCTGCAATAAGTGCTACAGTCTCTTCATCGTTCATAGCCATACGTGCAAATGTTTCCCTGATATCTATTGCAGCAGCCCGGGGATCTGGATTTCCATCAGGCCCTTCGGGATTTACATAGATCAGCCCCATTTGCACTGCAGCTAAGGGTTTCTCCAGATTACGGCTGTGAATTTTTCCATCGGCATTATCATCGGAGACTACGACGCCATGATCTTTTTCCACACCGGCAGAACCATTTGCATAACGGATATTTCCCCCAAGCCATTCTTTTTCTGAACCCCAGTAAATATCGGCTGGCGGTTCCCAAACATCTGCACGTCCACCAGCAAAACCAAAGGTTTTAAAACCCATCGATTCCAGGGCGCAGTTACCGGCAAGTATCATCAGATCGGCCCAGGAAATTTTGTTACCAAATTTTTGTTTAATGGGCCACAGCAGCAAACGTGCTTTGTCGAGATTTACATTATCGGGCCAGCTATTGAGCGGCGCAAAACGCTGTGTGCCCGAGCCTGCACCACCACGGCCATCTCCTATACGGTAAGTACCTGCACTATGCCAGGCCATCCTTATAAAGAAAGGTCCGTAGTGGCCATAATCAGCCGGCCACCAGTCTTGTGATGTAGTCATCAATTCAAAAATATCTTTCTTAACTGCATCCAGATCGAGGCTATTAAATTGCTCAGCGTAGTTGAACCACTCTCCCATAGGATTTGAAAGGGGCGAGTGCTGGCGGAGGATATTTAATTTTAACTGGTTGGGCCACCAGTCACGATTGCTGGTACCGGCACCTGCAGTTTGCTTTGGTTTTGCCCCAGAAAAAGGGCACTTGGGTTCATCATTCACATTATATGATACTGCATTTGGGGTTGTACTATTTTCCATTTTTTTTATGTATTTGAAATAATTAGTTAAATCAGTTAAATCAGGATTATATGTATTTACTTATTGTTTTGGTATGATGCACCGCAAAGTTATGGTAATTTGAAAA
>JBKJLT010000232.1:0-2956 GCA_046596765.1 Ferruginibacter sp.
GCGTTGGCAGTTAATTCAGGATCTAAAACAATTTGGTCGAAAGGTGTAAAATCAGAATTCATACCGAGCTTTTTTGTTGGGCCGGTTAGCACAGTTGTACGACTTACCTCGGCACCCGTACCACTTAATGTTGGTATGCCCACTTTGTAAATACCGGGATTTTTAACCAGGTCCCATCCCTGGTAATCAGCGCTGCTGCCGGGGTTGTTCATCATCAGCGAAACTGCCTTGGCAAGGTCCATGGTGCTGCCGCCGCCAATTCCTATTATACCACTCACGGTGCCAAATTCATCTTTTAGTTGATTGGCTAAACTATCAACATAAGTTGTTTTAGGTTCGTAGGTTACATCAACAAAAATAATTTTATCGTTACTGCGAACTGGAACACGGTTGACAAGTGGTTTGTTTTCGAAAAAATGATCTACTAAAAAAATCATAGGCGCATTTGCCTTACGATGCGGCGCACTAATTTCATCTAGCTGATTGAAAGAACCGCGGCCATAAATTACATAGCCAACCATTTTAAAATTTCTGAATGCCATAGATTGATTTTTATACTCCTACGAAATTACAGGAATTTTATTTTGCCTTCGTCAGAAAAGAGGTTGCCACAGATTTCACAGATTAACACGAATTGTTTTGTCTTCGGCAAAAAAGTATTGCCACAGGCACGGAAGCACAGAAAAAATGTCCCGCAGATTTCCCTGATGTCGCAGAAAAATACATCTGCGTAGTTTACGAAATCTGCGAAAAAAAATTATTTTAGCAGCGAAGATGCCCTAACCAAGTCTTCGGGAGTATCAATCTCAATACCCATGTACTCGGTAACGATCATTTTTAAGGAGATGCCATTTTCAAGATAACGCAGGCACTCAATTTTTTCTGCGGCTTCCAGTGGTGTTATTGGCCAGGCAGTAAAATTTAATAATGCCTGCTTGCGAAAGGCATACACACCAATATGTTCGTAATAAACCGGAGTAATATTTTTATTGCGGTGATAAGGTATGGGGCTGCGACTGAACATAAGCGCATTGGAGTTTTTATCAACAGCTACTTTTACATAGTTAGGATCGGCAATAAATTTTTCATCGTGCAAAACCTGCATTAAAGAAGCCACCTGTACTTTCTCTTCTGTAAAAACAGCCAGTAATTTTTCCAGTGGTTCTTTTTGTACAAAGGGTTCATCGCCTTGCACATTTACAACAATATCTACGTCCATATTTGTAATTGCTTCTGCAATGCGGTCGCTGCCACTCTCGTGTGTTGTAATACTCATCACGGCTTTGCCGCCGTTGTTTACAATTTCGTTGAAAATAATTTCGCTATCGGTTACAACCATTACTTCATCAAACAAATTGGTGGCAATTGTATTGTCGTATGTGTGACGGATTACGGTCTTATCGCCCAGTATCTGCATCAGCTTAGCCGGAAAACGGGTGGCAGCATACCGTGCCGGTATCATGGCAATTTTTTTCATAGATCAAATAAACGAAATAATTAGCAAGGAGCTGTGGGAATAAGAAAAGACATAATCTATTTAGGTTTTTTGCCTTCGGCAAAAATGGAGATTGCCGGCACAGAAGCACGGAAAATACAGGTCCACTTCTGTGTTTCCGTGCTTCTGTGGCAAATTTTTATTCTCCGAAGGGGATTAAAATGAAGGCGGCAGTTCACCAAAATATTTTTTACAATTGGTACAGCGGTAACCTTTGCTGTAGGTTGAGGTTTGCCCGAATAAAACCTGGTTTTTTAACCTGCCCCAAAAGTCGGTTGGTTGGTTTGTTTTTTCTTCAACAACCAATGAGTCGCTTTTACAATTTGGGCAGGCAATATCTTTCAGGTAATCGTTTTCCGCTTCTGTCATCAATAACAAAGCCCGGTCATAATCTTTTGCTTCAACCAATAATTTAATACCGCCAACTGCTGCATTCAGCAGCGGGTCCATGGTAACAATATTTTCATCTTTTAGCTGGCATTTTATTTCATGCTCTGTCATAAGGCCCATGGTCATGTTAGCCAGCATGTAATTGTCGTAGGTTGCTATCTGTTTAAAAATCATTTTATTGTTCTTTAGTACCCGTAATTATGGGCTTATTGAAGCTTATTATAAAAAGCGGTTATTGAAAACTTTCAGGTAAAGTTATTTCCAGGTCTTTACAAATTTTACGAACAAGGTTATTTTTTATTTCTTTATGCCTGGGAACAGAAGATATTTTTTATTTATCAGGTTTTGATAAATTGAATGATTGCCGCCTTCTCTGATTAAATGGCAATTTTGTTTAAGCAGGTATTTATGAAAATTAACCGTCTTCATTACGTAAAAACAATTTCTTCACGTATAACAGAAGCACTGTTTTTATTTTGTATTCCCAAAAAACGCTGGGTATCTAAATACAAATCAAGTGCGTCAATCAGGTTGGCTTTTGTTTCATCAATTGTTTCGCCTTGTGTATTTACTCCCGGCATTTCTTCTACGTATCCGATATAACCACCCTCTTCTGCATTTTCAAAAACGGCTGTAAGTTTTATTGATGTTTTCATATCTTAAAGTTAAACTAATTTATTATTGTTTTCCATCAATAATGATCGGTGTATTTCCTTTGCCCATTACAATCACTTTTGCATTGGCACTCAGAGCCAGTTCTTTCATGGCTTTTATCTGCTCGTACTGCAACTGCTGGTCGGTTAAGCCTGTATTGATGATGCGCTGATAATCAGCAATACCCTGTGCTTCCACCCTTTTGCGTTCGGCTTCCTGCTTTTCTTTCTGTAGAACAAACTCCATTTTCTTTGCATCCTGCTCAGCATTTATTTTACTTTCGATGGAGGCTTTTACAGAATTTGGCAGGGTAATATTGCGTACCAGCAATTGCTCCAGCATCAGCCCACGGGCTTTAAAATCTGCTTCAATGGTTTTATAAATGCGATTTTGAAATTCTTCTCTTTTATTACCAAA
>JBKJLT010000459.1:0-5793 GCA_046596765.1 Ferruginibacter sp.
GATACGTTATACTGTAATCCCAAGCTATACCAATGCCGGGGTAACCTGTGCAGGAACTGCATTCACGGTGGACGTAACAGTTAACCCAACACCTGTTGGTTCTGCTTCACCACAAACTATCTGTAGCGGTGGCACTACCAGTGTAACTTTAAATTCAACCACACCTGCGGGAGGAACAACCTATTCTTATACTGCGGCAATTCAGACGACTCCAACAAGCGGTACTATTACCGGCCAGGCAAGTGGCACAGCCAACCCGATAGCGCAAACATTAACCAATACCGGAACTACATTTGGTGTGATACGTTATACCGTAACCCCAAGCTATACCAATGCCGGGGTAACCTGTGCAGGAACTGCATTCACGGTTGATGTAACGGTTAACCCAACACCTGTGGGTTCTGCATCAGCTCAAACGATCTGTAGTGCGGGCACTACCAGTGTAACCTTAAATTCAACCACACCTGCGGGAGGAACGACGTATTCTTATACCGCGGCAATTCAGACAACTCCAACTGGTGGTACTATTACCGGCCAGGCAAGCGGCACAGCCAACCCGATAGCGCAGACATTGACCAATACCGGAACCACCTTTGGTGTGATACGTTATACAGTAACACCAAGCTATACCAATGCAGGCACGACCTGTACCGGAGCTACATTTACCGTGGATGTAACGGTTAATCCAACACCAACTGTTAATGCAGTTGCCAGCCAGACCGTATGTAACGGTTCGCCAACTGCAGCGGTTACGTTCTCTGGATCTGTACCGGGTACTGTTTACAACTGGACGAACTCCAATACATCAATTGGTTTACCGGTAGCATCGGGCAGTGGTAACATTGCATCGTTTACAGGTATAAACCCAGGTACAGCCCCGGCGGTTGCAACAATCGTTGTAACACCATCTTACACCAATGCAGGAGTAACCTGCAATGGTACACCAACAACGTTTACCATCACGGTTCATCCAACACCAACAGTAAATGCGGTAGCAAACCAGTTGGTATGTAATAATGCAGCAACAGCAGCGGTGAACTTTACCAGTCCTAATACCGGCGGTACGCTTACCTATAACTGGACCAACAGCTTACCATCAATTGGATTAGCTGCCAGCGGTACGGGTAATATAGCTTCCTTTACAGCATTGAACCCTACTACTGCACCGGTAATGGCAACGATAACAGTAACACCAACCTTTACCAATGGCGGCACCAGTTGTGTGGGCTCATCCATAACATTTACAATAACAGTTAACCCAACACCTACTGTAAATGCGGTAGCAAACCAGGTGGTATGTAACAATACGCCAACAGCGGCTGTTAACTTCAGCAGCCCAACTACGGGCGGAACGATCGTGTACAACTGGACCAACAACCAGCCATCGATAGGCCTTGCAGCAGCAGGAGCAGGTGATATAGCCAGCTTTACGGCTACTAATGCTACCAATTCACCGGTGGTGGCTACTATTTCGGTTATAGCCAGCTATACCAATGCAGGTGTAACCTGTACAGGCCCTGCGATGACGTTTACGATTACGGTTAATCCAACACCAACGGTAAACCAAGTTACCAGTCAGACGGTATGTAACAACTCGCCAACGGCAGCAGTTAACTTTACCAGCCCAACAACAGGCGGCACAATTGTTTACAACTGGACAAATAATACGACTTCGATAGGCCTTGCAGCCGCAGGATCAGGTAATATTGCTTCCTTTACAGCATTGAACCCTACTACTGCACCGGTAACGGCAACGATAACGGTAACCCCAACCTATACCAATGCAGGTGTGAGTTGTGTGGGCCCCTCGATAACGTTTACGATCACGGTAAATCCTATACCACAGGTTAATCAGCCGGCCAGCCAGGTAGTATGTAACAATACGCAGGCAGCCACGGTTATATTTACCACACCAACCACGGGCGGAACAATCGTTTATAACTGGACAAATGATATGCCTTCTATAGGGTTGGCATCGTCCGGAACCGGTAATGTTGCCGGCTTTATAGCTATCAATAATACCAATGCACCGGTTGTGGCTACGATAACCGTAACAGCAACGGGTACCTTCCCTACAGTACCTCCGGGAGGTACGGTAACCTGCACAGGTCCTTCAAAAACCTTTACCATAACAGTTAACCCAACTCCAACGGTTAACGCAGTTGCCAACCAGGTGGTATGTAACGGAGCACCAACAGCGGCTGTTAACTTCACTGGTTTTGTACCGGGTACAGTGTATAACTGGACCAATAACCTTACAACTATTGGATTGGGTGCCAGCGGAACAGGTAATATACCTTCGTTCATTGCTGTAAACAATACCAACGCACCGCAGGTAGCAACAATAACGGTAATGCCAACCTACAGCAATGCAGGCGTAAGCTGTTCGGGTATACCCATAACATTTACGATTACGGTTAACCCGACACCGGTAGTTAATCCTGTTTTGAACCAAGTGGTATGTAATAACTCAGCAACTGCACCGGTGAACTTTACCAGCCCTACAACGGGAGGTACGATTGTTTATAACTGGACCAACAATACCGCATCTATAGGATTAGCGGCAGCCGGAACGGGTAATATAGCCAGCTTTACAGCCATCAATAATACCAATGCGCCGGTAACAGCTACTGTTACGGTAATAGCAAGCTATACCAATGCAGGTGTAACCTGCACGGGATTGCCAATAACGTTTACCATCACCGTTAACCCAACGCCAACCATGAATGCGGTTGCCAACCAGGTAGTATGTAACGGGTCGCCAACAGCATCAGTAAACTTCAGCAGTCCGAATACCGGAGGAACAGTAACCTATAACTGGACAAACAATACTCCATCTATCGGATTGGTAGCATCAGGTAGCGGTAATATACCTTCGTTTACAGCAACCAATGTTACCAATGCGCCTGTAACGGCAACTATAACCGTTACACCAACCTTTACCAATGCTGGTATCAGTTGTGTGGGCCCATCCATAACCTTTACCATTACGGTTAACCCAACTCCGAACGTGAACCAGCCGGCCAGCCAGGCAGTATGTGCAGGAGCATCAACAGCCCCCGTAACCTTCAGCGGCACGGTAGCGGGTACGGTATTTACCTGGACAAACAATGCAGCTTCAATAGGATTAGCTGCATCGGGTACCGGTAACATTGCCAGCTTCATCGCCATCAATGCAACCAATATACCGGTAGTGGCTACAATAACGGTAACGCCAAGCTATACCAATGCTGGTGTAACCTGTTCGGGTGCATCGAAGAGCTTTACCATAACGGTAAACCCAATACCTACAGTAGCACCGGTAAGCAATAAAGCATATTGCACAGGTGCAACAACTACCATTATATCATTTAATGGTACAGCGGGTGGTACGGTAGCAGGTACGGTTTTTAACTGGACAAACAGCAACACCGCTATTGGCCTTGCAGCCAGCGGTACAGGAGATATACCGCCATTTGTAACAACCAATGCAACCAACGGGCCACTGGTAGCTACTATTACGGTAACACCAACAGCCAACGGTTGTGTGGGTACGCCGATAACATTTACAATAACAGTAAATCCCAGGCCAATTGTGAACCCAGTAGCAGGGCAGGTATTGTGTAACGGATCACCAACAGCGGTGATCAACTTCACCAGTCCTACCACCGGCCCTACAGCAGCACTTTCATTTACCTGGACCAACAGCCAGCCATCGATAGGATTGGCGGCCAACGGTACGGGTAATATACAATCATTCATTGCAGTTAATACTGGTTTATCGCCGGTAACGGCATTGATAACCGTAACACCGGTTTATAACAATGCAGGCATTATTTGTACAGGTACATCACAAACGTTTACAATTGTGGTCAACCCAACACCAACGGTTAACCCGGTAGCTAACCAGGCAGTATGTAACGGATCGGCCACCGCGGCTGTGACCTTTACAGGATCAGTGTTTGGAACGGTCTATAACTGGACGAACAACAACACCAGCATCGGTCTTGCAGCCAGCGGAGCAGGTAATATTGCCAGCTTTGTGGCAAGCAATGCAGGCACTACGCCGCAGGTAGCTACCATTACAGTAACACCAAACTTTAGCAATGGAGTAACCTGTCCGGGTACACCAATCACGTTTACCATTACGGTGAACCCGATACCATCAGTGAATGCTGTAGCAAACCAGACCGTATGTGCAGGTGCTACGGTTACCCAGGCCTTCAGTGGCCCTGTAGCCGGAACGGTATATAACTGGACCAACAGCAACCCTGCCATTGGCCTTGCAGCCAGCGGGGCAGGTAACCTGAACTTTGTATCAACCAACACAACAGGCGCTCCGTTAACAGGCACCATAACCGTAACACCAAGGTATACCAATGGCGGCACCACCTGTACCGGTAACCCAATCACGTTTACCATTACAGTGAACCCGATACCGACGGTAAATGCGGTATTGCTACAGATATTGTGTAACGGAACTGCAACAAATGCTGTAATCTTCACAGGCGCAGTAGCGGGTACGGTATATAACTGGACCAATACCAATACCAGCATCGGCCTTGCAGCATCTGGTACCGGTAATATTGCCAGCTTTACAGCTACCAATGCAACAGCAGTGGTACAAACAGCCACCCTTGCGGTAACACCAACTTATACCAACAACACAACAACCTGTACGGGAACGCCAATCACGTTTACCATCACGGTAAATCCAACACCGGCAGTAAATACGGTAGCGAACCAGACAGTATGTGCCGGTGCAGCAACAACTGCAGTAACTTTTACAGGCCCTTTTGCAGGAACGGTATATAATTGGACCAATAACAATACTTCTATTGGCCTTGGAGCCAGCGGTGCCAATGCCATACCATCATTTATTGCTATCAATACAGGCAGCACGCCGGTAACGGCTACTATCACGGTAACACCAACATTTACCAATGGCGGCATCAGTTGTTCAGGAACAGCTACCACGTTTACCATCACGGTAAATCCAACGGCTAATGTTAACCAGCCTGCCGACCAGTTGGTTTGTAACGGATCAACAACAGCAGCGGTTAACTTTACAGGATCGGTACCGGGCACGGTATATAACTGGACCAACAGCAATACAGCCATCGGACTGGCAGCATCGGGCACAGGTAATATCCCAGGCTTTATAGCTACCAATGCAACCGCGGCACCGATCACAGCAACTATCACAGTAACGCCTTCATCGCCATCGGCTTGTACAGGATCATCAGTAAGCTTTACCATCACGGTAAATCCTACACCATCTGTAAATGCAATAGCCAACCAAACTGTATGTGCCGGACAAACAACAGCCGCAGTAACCATCAGCGGCCCTGTAGCAAACACGGTTTATACCTGGACGAACAGCAATACCACGATTGGCCTTGGAGCATCCGGCATTGGCAATATCCCAGCTTTTGTAGCGGTTAATCCAACCATACTACCGGTAACAGCAACCATAACGGTAACGCCAACCTATACCAACGGCGGCATTACCTGTACCGGGCCAATCCGCAGCTTTACCATCACGGTAAATCCATTGCCCAATATTGTATTTATCAATGTACCGCCAAGGGTATGTTTAACTGATACGGTTGTAATACTTTCAGCAACAGCAGCAGGTGGTATCTGGGCTGGGCCCGGAGTTACCGGCAATACCTTCTCTGCCGCAGCAGCGGGAGTGGGTGTACATCTGATCAGCTACACGGTAACCAATGGCAGCGGTTGTACAACTACCAGAACTGCCAGCATTGTGGTGAATGATTGCCTGGAACGTCACAATGTATTCCAGACAGCGAT
>JBKJLT010000509.1:0-15959 GCA_046596765.1 Ferruginibacter sp.
GCTAAAAAAAGCAGCAGTAAAGAAAAGAGCAACAAAAAAAGCTAAACCAAATGCTTTGCTTGCAGATGCTGAAGGAGATCCGAAGCCAAATTTTGAATTCAAGTTTACAACAACCGACGGTGTAAAACTTTCGAAAATTGATATTGAAGGCAATATTTTTCGTGGGCCAGCTCTTGTAAAGGCATCAAAAATTGATGACGATGGTAAACTGGTGATAGCTGTTTTTGCTGATGTATTTACAACTCCCATTACAATGATACTGGAAGCTGTAGGAGAGCCCAACCGCTCCACTACCTTTACACTTAAATTTGAAAATAAAGATGTTTTTAAAACTGCTGATAATAAAAAAATAAAAATTGCAGATAACAGGTTTGGGTTTTTGGCACTGCCTGCTGTAAATCTTCCTTAAAAAAATAATTATGAAAAAAATACATTTTATTTTGATTGGCTTGTTGATAACAGGCCAGTCAGCTACCAGCCAGGTAATTACACAAAGTGCCGAAGGTACCGGTACTGTTATTATGGAGGGCTCAACCATATCACTTGACTTGGGAAAAACAGACCTCTCATTCGGTTGGAATAATCTGAATAAAAATATTGTAAAATCAAACAACGGTTTTCTTATTGGAGGCGAAGTGAAGGTGAAAAACTCAGATGGAATTGGCAGCCTGTTCTCCAAAGGCAAGCTTGTGCCCCAGGGTGGCGCCAATTTGTTTTTCGGGCATTACTGGTCAAATGCAACAAAAAACTCCACTTATAACGGCATGTCTGATGAAGAGGTTTTAAAATCTTTAAAACAATTGTCTGAAACAGCTATTATTTTATTACATGATACACTTTATGATGAAATTGATTTAATAGCCAAAGCGCACATTGCCGATCCTAAAAAAAGAAATGATGCGGTTAAGGCAATAATAGATGAGTATGAGGATATCAAAAATAAATTGTTTTTTCCTGCAAGGATTACTGAAGATGATAATGATTTAGAGATAAAAGCTTTCAAAACTGCGTTGAAGAAAAGGATGATGGAGGTAAAGATGAATGTTGAAAAACCTTACAGGGCTTTGAGTAATCCAAGATTTAATTCAAAAGTTGAGTTCAACAAAGGGAGGCCAGGCTATTGGAAATTTACAACTTATCTGTTTGGAGGTATAAATGCGCTGGATTTTAAACGGTTTGATAAAATTGATTCTACTAACCTTGAAAACAGTTTTGTTGATGAATATTTCAGGGGTGGTAATTTTGGTATTGGCTTTAATTTGGAATACTGGCGTTTTCGGTTTGGGTTAACATACAGCTATACAAAAACCAGTAATTTTTCTGCACTCACTGCTACCGAGTATACCCTTCAGTCTTCCACAGTAATCAATAATCAAACTCTGCAAACAAAAGATGCAGTTACCGCCTACGGCGGCAAATATGGTGAAGTTGAAAAGAACGATCTTAATATTGATGTGATTTACAATTGCAAGCTTGATAAAGATGGAAAAAATCATATCCTCATAAATCCTTACTTGCGGGCAAGTATGTTTTCAAGAGATACTTCCTTACTTATTAATAAAGCCAACCTTGGTATAGGTGGATACTTTTTTAAAGAAAATGGAAAGTTTCTTGGCGGACTTTACATTGAGCTTCCGGATGTAAATAATAATAGTGAAAAGAAAAAGCCTGTTGCTAAACAAAATTTCAGACCGCCTTTAAAAAGGTTAAGTTTTGGTATCGTTGCTAAGTTCAGTTTAAAAGCTCTTTTTGAATGGTAAAACAAAAGCGTGTTTTATTATTAATGCCATAACCCTGCGTTATGGCATTTCTTTTTTATATTTATTAAATAATGAAACCCATCACCGAAAATATGTCTGAACTATGATTTTTATGATTATTATGAAAACCATGAGGAAATTAAATCAGAACAATCACATAAATCAAACAAATCACAGTTAAGACAATAAATGATTTTTTATGATTGACAGCAAGTATAAATATTCTGAATTAACTTCCAGAATCATTGGCTGTGCCATGACTGTTCATAAAACGCTGGGAAATGGTTTTCAGGAAGTAATTTATCAACGGGCACTTGAAATTGAAATGCGTTTGGCTGGTATTGGATTTAGCAGGGAATTTGAAATGCCCATATTTTACAGGGAAGAACAAATAGGCACAAGAAGAGTTGATTTTTTGGTGGAAGGTATTGTTTCAACAGAGTTAAAAGCCATTACAAAATTAGAAGATGTGCATCTTGCCCAGGCTATCAATTATCTGGAAGCTTATAATGTAGAAGTGGGGTTGCTGATTAATTTTGGAGAAACAAGCTTAAACTTCAAAAGGTTAACCAATAAAAAATTTAAATCACCAGAATCATAAAAATCAAAAAAATCATAGTTCAGACAATTGAAACCCATCACCGAAAATATCATCGAGCAATCTGCTATTGAGTTATTACAATTGCAGGGATGGGATTATGCCAATGGGAGTAAACTTAAATTAAATACAAACCAAATCAGTAAACTTACCAAAATCTGTATCAGGCTATTGCTAAAGTTGATGAGCGGTGGCTAAGGGTAAAATTAAAATGCAGGAAAAAAATGGAGCATAATTCTCAAATAATAATTTACACTACAGAAAAAGGCGAAACAAAATTAGAGGTTCGTTTGGAAAATGAAACCGTTTGGCTTACACAAAAAATGATGGCAGATCTCTTTCAAACTACTATTCCAAACATCAATATTCACTTAAAAAATATTTTTGAGGAGGGGGAATTAAACCCAGCGGCAACTATTAAGAATTTCTTAATAGTTCGTTTGGAAGGCAGTAGACAAGTAAACCGCACAATCGAGTATTACAACTTGGATGCAATTATTTCTGTAGGCTACAGAATAAAGTCAAATGTTGCAACCCGTTTCCGCCAATGGGCTACACAGCATATTAAAGAATATATTGTAAAAGGTTTTGTGATGGATGATGAACGGTTGAAGCATCCTGACTTACCTTTTGATTATTTTGACGAACTGATAAAACGCATTCAGGACATCAGAACTTCTGAAAGGCGTTTTTATCAGAAGATAACCGACATTTATGCCACCAGCACCGATTATGACCCAACAGATGATAACAGTATTTTATTTTTTCAAACCGTACAAAACAAAATGCACTGGGCAATTACAGGAAAAACCGCAGCAGAAATAATTGCACAACGGGCAAACAGTAGTAAACCTAATATGGGCTTAACCAACTGGAGAGGATCAAAACCCCGAAAGCAGGATGTAAGCATAGCTAAAAATTATTTAACGGAAAGCGAATTGGATGCACTTAATAATCTGGTAGAGCAATATTTGATTTTTGCCACAGGGCAAGCCATGCGAAGAATTCCTATGTATATGAAAAACTGGATTGAAAAACTGCACGGCTTTTTAAAACTTAATGACAGAAATATTTTAGACCATGCAGGAAAAATTTCACACCAATTGGCTTTAGACAAAGCAGAAAAAGAATATGACAAATTTAATTTAAAAATGAGCAAAGAAAGTGAAAGTGATTTCGACAAAGCAGTTAATAAACTAAATATAACACAGAAGAAAAAGAAGTGAGTAAACCCATCACCGAAAATATTATTGAACAATCTGCCATTGAGTTATTACAATTGCAGGGATGGGCTTATGCCAATGGCCGGGAGCTTTCGCCGGAGGGCCTTTTTTGCGAAAGGGAAAATTATCAGCAGATCATTCTTACCAACCGGCTACGTACTGCCATTGCAAAAATAAACCCACACATACCGCCTGATGCGCAGGAAGCAGCCGTACAAAAAGTGTTGCGTATTTATTCGCCGGTATTGCTGCACAATAATGAGGAGTTTCACAGGCTGCTGGTTGAAAAAGTAAAAATTCCGTACCAGCAAAACGGTTACGAACGCAGCCACGAAGTAGCGTTGATTGATTTTGAAAACACGGACAACAACCAGTTTCTGGTGGTTAATCAATATACCATTGTAGAAAATAACCAGAACAAACGGCCCGATGTGCTGTTGTTTGTAAATGGTTTACCGCTGGTGGTAATTGAGCTTAAAAATGCCGCTGACGAAAATGCCAGCATCCTCAGCGCATACAAACAATTGCAAACGTACAAAACCATTATACCGGGCCTGTTTACTTACAATGCTATCTGCATTATTTCTGATGGGCTGGAGTGCAGGGCTGGTAGCGTTTCGGCAGACCTTAGCCGCTACATGACCTGGAAAACTGCCGATGGTATTAAAGAAGCATCCCGTTTTAAACCGCAATTACAAATATTATTACAGGGCATGTTGCAACCTGCTACTTTGCTGGATATCGTTCGCAATTTTATTGTGTTTGAAAAAACAAAAAAAGTTGATACAAAAACAGGACTGGTACAAATACAAACCGAAAAGAAACTGGCAGCTTATCATCAATACTATGCAGTAAATAAAGCAGTGCAATCTTCCATTACTGCATCAGGTGTTGATGGAGACAAGCGGGGTGGTGTGGTTTGGCATACGCAAGGAAGCGGAAAAAGTTTAAGTATGGTTTTTTATTCGGGCAAGCTCATTACCGCACCCCTAATGAGTAATCCAACCATTGTGGTAATTACAGATAGAAATGATCTGGACGATCAGTTGTTCGACAGCTTTGCAGCATCTGTTCAGTTGCTTCGCCAGGAGCCAGTGCAGGCCCAAAGCCGGGAACATTTAAAACAATTGTTGCAGGTGGCCAGTGGTGGCATTGTGTTTACCACCATTCAAAAATTTATGCCCGATGGTAATAAGTCGGTTTACGACCAGTTAAGCGATAGAAAAAATGTGGTAGTAATTGCTGATGAAGCCCACCGCACACAATATGGTTTTGAAGCCAGGCTGGTAGATGAAAGAGACACTGCAACAAAAGAAGTAATTGGTAAACGTATTGCTTATGGTTTTGCAAAATACATGCGTGATGCGCTGCCCAATGCAACATACATTGGCTTTACCGGCACACCCATTGAAGGTACCGATGTAAACACACCACAGGTTTTTGGAAATTATATTGACCGTTACGATATTAAAGATGCCGTTACTGATGGCGCAACTGTGCGGATATTTTACGAAAGCCGCCTGGCAAAAGTAAATTTAGATGAAGCTGGTAAACGGCTGATTGAAGAGTTTGATGCAGAGCTGGAGCAGGACGAGGAAATTACCGAAAAACAACGGGCCAAAGCCAAATGGACAAAACTGGAAGCCATTGTTGGTAATAAAGACCGGGTTAAAAACCTGGCAAATGATATTGTTACTCATTTTGAAAAACGGCAAACGGTTTTTGAAGGCAAGGCATTAGTGGTAGCCATGAGCCGCAGAATTGCAGCAGATATTTACGCAGCAATTATTGCATTGCGGCCGCATTGGCATAGTGATGATATAACAAAGGGCGTTATAAAAGTAGTGATGACAACCAACAGTGCCGATGGTCCCGAAATTGCCAAACATTATTCCACCAAACAACAGCGTCGAGATTTATCGGACCGTATGAAAGACCCTGCCGATGAATTAAAAATTGTAATTGTAAGGGATATGTGGCTTACCGGTTTTGATGCGCCCTGTTTAAATACCATGTATGTAGATAAGCCCATGCGTGGCCACAACCTGATGCAGGCTATTGCCAGGGTTAACCGTGTTTTTAAAGATAAGCCGGGTGGTTTGGTGGTTGATTACCTGGGCATTGGTATGGATTTAAAAAAGGCACTCTCTTTTTATGGAGAAGCGGGTGGTAAAGGCGACCCAGCAGAGAATATTTCAAAAGCTGTTGAAGTATTTCTGGAAAAATTAGAAGTGATTCAGCAACTGTTTAATGAAGAAAGCAATACACAAAAAGGCATTTTGGTTGAAGAACCTGAAGCGTATTATGAGCAGAGTTTTAAGTTTAATTACCGCAGGTTTTTTAAAGTAGATTCAAGAGAAAAGCTCTCCATCATACTACAGGCCGAAGAACACATTATGGGATTACAGGAAGGCAAAGAACGGTTTGTTAGGGAAGTAAGTTTGTTAAGCCAGGCGTTATCGCTTTGTATTACCAGGGATGAAGTGCAGCCGCATTTACCCGAAGTGGCATTTTTTCAGGCAATGAAAGCCAGGTTGGTAAAGTTTGAAGGAACCGGGCCGGGAAGAACGGATATACAAATTGAAACCGCCATTAAACAAATAGTAGATGAAGCATTAAGCAGCGATAAGGTAATAGATATTTTTGAGGCTGCCGGTATAAGCAAGCCAGATATTTCTATTCTGTCTGATGAATTTTTGCAGGAAGTAAAAGGAATGCAGCACAAAAACCTGGCGTTGGAATTATTAAAGAAGATTTTGAATGATGAAATAAAAGCAAGGGCAAAAACCAACCTGGTAAAGAGTAAAAAGTTACTGGAGATGCTGGAAGGTTCTATAAAACGTTACCAGAACAATTTGTTAACCACCACTGAAATTATTCAGGAACTGATTGACATTGCAAAAGAAATTAAAGAAGCCGATGCCGAAGGAGAGCGGCTGGGCCTTACACAAAATGAAGTTGCTTTTTACAATGCGCTGGAAGTAAATGACAGTGCCGTGCAGGTATTGGGCGATGACCAGCTTAGAATGATTGCCAGAGAAATTGCAGAAAAAGTAAAAGCCAACACAACCATTGATTGGGCAATTCGGGAAAGTGCCAGGGCAAAGCTGATGGTTTTGGTAAAACGTACACTTACAAAATATGGTTACCCGCCCGATAAGCAGCAAAAAGCAATTGATACGGTATTAAAGCAGGCTGAATTGATGGCGGATAATTTGGGACTATAAAATTATCAGGCTGGTTTAATTTCTACCTTCGTCCCTTTACCTGGTGAAGAAACAAGTGCTGCTTTATATTTTATCTGCCCTGCCCTGTACTGCATATTCTTCAACCCGTATCCTTTTTTCACTTCATCCACATTAAAGCCTTTGCCATTATCTGCCACAATAATCTGTATCTTTTTTCCACTGGCAGTTATGGCAACATCTATCTGGCTGGCACCTGAATATTTTATACTGTTATTAACGGCTTCTTTACAAATTAAAAACAGGTTTCGTTTTTCTTCTTTGCTAAGTTGGCGGCTGTTTACTTCGCTATCGGCTTTTATGCTTGCCTCAATATTGCTGGCAGCAGCTACCGGTAAAGCGAATTGTTTTAGCCTGGTTATTAGCTCGTCCACCGTATCTAAACTATCATCCAGCACCCAAATCATATCACGCAGGCTCATGGTGGCTTCTGTTAAATTGTCTTTTACCTGTTGCAGGCTTTCTTCCTGCTTTATACCGCTGATGGCAAGGTTGGTAAATACTTTTACGCTGTTGAGGGTGCTGCCTAAATCATCGTGTAGGTCGGTGGCAATGTTTTTGCGTATTTCGTGTTGCTTTTTTATTTGACGTATTCTATATCGGTAAAATGCATAAATGATACCAGCAGTAGTTAAAAATACCAATAGTTTAAACCACCAGGTTTGGTACCATTTGGGTTCAAATATTAAAATGAGTTCTTTAGGTTCACTCCATACGCCATCTTCGTTGGCGGCTTTTACCTGGAGATGGTAGGTGCCGGGGGAGAGCCCTATTAGTGTAAGAACATTTTGATTGCCAAGGGAAAGCCAATCTTTGCTTTGCTCTAGAATACGGTACCTATATATAACACCATCATTGTTACTCCAGTTAATTGCAGAAAAAATAATTTTTGTTTGCAACACAGTATTAGGAATACTCATTTTCAATATCATCAGGTTTGATGTATCTGTATTTCCTTTGGAATCAGTAATTAAAATTCGGTTAATTAGTAATTGTGGCGGTTTTTTGTTTTCACTTATTAGTTTAGGCGTTATCTTGGTGATTCCGTCAATCCCTCCAAAATACAGATCGCTCTTATATTTTATGCCACTGTATTGTTCAAACAAATTACTATGTAACCCATTTTCCTCTAAGTATTTTTTTATCTTATTTGAATAGATATTAAGTGCGTATAATCCATAATTACTACTCACTATCAGAGAACTATCATTAAGCTGAAGTACCTTATACACATTGGTGTTCTGAACACCTTCTTTAATACTGTAATGTGCTATTACCTTCATACTTTCATTTATCCGGAAAATACCCATACCGTACGCAGCAATAAAGTAATTTCCATTTAAGTAAAATACATCTTTAATAATGTTTAAAGGCTCCTTTGTTTCCGGGTTTAATATGGTAAAATTCTCCAGAGTTTGCCTGGCTAAATTATAAATTGAGATTAAATTATCAGAAAGAATCCAAAGTCTGCCAAATCTGTCAAAAAAGAGCTTATTAATATTAAGGTTTTGAAGTTGAACTGGTTTTGTAGTTAGGTTTATAGAAATAAATTTGGAACTTTTTATATTATAAATAAATAACCCATTACTTATCTGGCTGGCAAGAACAACCAATGAATCTTTATAAAATGCCGGCTCAATCAAAACATCATTGTCTAATTGTTTAAGTTCAGGAAACGCTTCGGAAATTTTTTTAAGTCTCCTCTTTTTTAATACGAAAGTTCCCTTTAATCCTGAAACAATCACCGAATTATTAATACAGAAAGAATTAAGAAAATAGCCGCTTTGGTCAACATTGGTTATGGTGGAGTTCTGTGGGTTAAAATTGTAAATTCCATCGGAACATGTTACAATAAAGTTACTATCGTTCAACCCATTAATACCATAACAATGAGATAATCTGGATCTTGAGTTTAAATCTTCGTAAAATGGGATAAAAGCAGACTGAAATTTAATTACTGATATCCCCAACTCATTACCAATCCACAAATCCTTCTCTAAAACCTGGTAAGCCACAATATTCTTATACCATTTTCTTTTTTCCAGACCAGAGGAAGGGTAAAGCCTTGTAAAAGCTTCATTTGTACAATTGTAAGTGTATAAATTATCATCCACACTAAAAAAAAGTTTATCTGAAAAAATGCCAACTGAAAAAATTTTGGAATGATTTACCAAAGGATGGTAAAGTTGCCCCAAAATGAGATGGTTTTTTTTCAACCATATTTTGTGTATGCCCCCATTTGTACCAACAAAAAGAGTGTCATTTAATATAGTGCCGCTTTTTGTATATACCGAATAGTTCGACATTTGTTCGTCTAGTATTTTTTCAGTTTTATAGTCATAAAGGCACACTGAATTCCCATTACAGAACAAAACAAAATACCCATTAAGCTTGTAAAAATATTCTACCCTGCTATCTTGTTTTGAAATGTCGATTTTTCGAAATTTCCAGGAATTATCATTGGTATTGATCTTAAAAAGAAATCCCTCTTCCGTCATAATAAAAAGAAAAATGCCATCTTTTTCTATCCCCCTGAAATAAAAGCTTTTTTGCGGCAATAAAGGTGAGACAAATGCTATTGCCTTGATAACACTACCAGTTCTTACGTCTATTTTAACAATGCCTCCATAACTGCTTAAAACCCAAATAAAATTATCATCGTTATCAGCAACAATAGCATCTGCATCATTACTAAGAAGTTTATACCGAAAATCAGTTACATCTTTAGAATACAAGACCGAATTTTTACCATCAAATCTTAATAATCCGTCTTGCGATGCTATCCATACAAAGTTAAATTTATCTTTAAAAAAAGTTCTTATATTTACTACGCTGTGGTTATCGAGGGTATTGTAATTTCTGGCAGTAAACAATGTTATGGGCTGAGATAAAATAGTTGAATTAAGTGCAATTAAAAAAGCAATATTTATCAGCAAATTCTTCATGGTATGGCTACAAACTTAGTAATTAATCTTATCTCTATTGTTCCGTTAAAAAAAGAGGGGGACACAATCAATAAATTTTTTGAACAACTCAGTATAAGCATTACAAATGTAATTAAAGTTAAATCAACTGTTTATTCAGTAATATTAATGCATACTAAAGAGCAGCCGGCACTTATTGTTTTAAAAAATGGTGCTGAGTTTAAAATAACCCTTGATTCTCATGACTTAGGTAATCGTGAAGTACTATCCCAGATATTGAAGGCAATCTTAGATGCTGAAAAAGGTATCGATTATGAAAACACCATTTTGTACTGCTGGGGACATGCAATGGGATTTTCATTGTTTAGCGATTTGACCAATGATGATAAAGCTTTGGAAGGTTTATTTTCTGTGATTTTTGGATTTGAACTAAATTCTTTGTTTACACTTGAGTCTTCTAACCAAAAGGCAAAAGACTCATTAAGCAATAATAATATTATTGAGTTGCTTACCTCCATTATCAGCAAAAGCGAATTGGACAGGCAACAAGTACTAACAGCCTTAACAATCAATGAACTCGTTTGGTCGCTTAACAATACCGGGCTGATTTTTGATCTTATTGTGTTTGACAATTGTTATATGCAAACCATTGATACGCTTTTTGCCATGCAAAAGCATACAAAATTCATCATAGCAACTCAAACTAGTATTCACTGGAAGGGATATGCATATGATGTATTTGTTAGTTTAACGGAAAAGATAAATAGTAGTTTTTGTGAGAAGTTTATCGTGGAATCACACAATCAATTACAAAAAACTGCTGTATTGCTGAATAATGAATCTATAGCCGAAATTTCAATCAGTTGTTATAATACTGAAGCCGCAGCAAACTATGGCTTTTTAAACCTTTGTAAACGGTTCATTTCCCTTATGTACAATTATTTAATTGATGATAATGAAAAGGTTAGTATCAAAATGGCGAGTAGTATTAAGGGTGCTCTTAAATCTGCTAAAGACGTTACCCTGAAGCCGGATGGAAAAACAGGAACACACCTCGAGTTATTTGAAATGATTATTTTGTTTGAGAAAATAGTAACGAGTTTCGGAAAAATAGATCTGAATGATATGTTTCTTGATTTACGCAATCTATATCCTAAAGTCATCCAGGTACATAAACCATCTCCTCACTATGCCCCGTTTACTCAAGGCATTTCAATTTGCTTTCCTACCGACTTTGAAAAAAGTGAAGAGAATGCGTATTACTATTATTTCATTGATGAGGATGCACAAGTAAAATCCCAATTTGCTGAAGAGTCAAATTGGGATCAACTAATAACTACCTATTACAGGGATTTTGAGTAGTCGTGTAATTATTTTGAAAGAAATCTCTCTTATTTATGCTCCTCTCATTTACCTATCGGCTTTCTTTTTCTTTCTTTATATAAAGTTACAAATGTAGAGCCGTTTTCTGTTATCTCAAGTTGAAGCAATACTGTGATTTCACCATTTTTTATTGAGTGTCTTATGATTTCCTGCGTAATACTTTTATCATCAGGGGGCTTTTGATTCCCGCCTTTATCATCTGGTGGTTTTTGATCTCCGGCTTTATCATCAGGTGGTTTGTCCTTGCTAGGCAAATCATTTTTCTCATTCAGAACTGTTTCAAACTTTGTCATAATTTATGTTTTTTAGTATAAAAAATTTGTATAGTAATTTTAACACAACTATTCCAAAAAAACAAGTTTTATAAAAATAAAGTTTTGAGTTTAAACCATCCCACCGTGTTTTCACCCTTTTTTAAATTAAATACATTATTTTCATTGAGAAATTACTAACTCGTCAAGCATGCCTTCCATTGTTCTTGTAGATGACCACTCCCTGCTCCGTAATGGGCTTGCCTCTCTTGTGGAAAGTATGGGCAATACCATATTATTTGAAGCAGATAATGGCAAAGAATTCCTGGATAAATTAGATGCCAACAACCTCCCCCACATCGTCCTCATGGACATAAACATGCCTGAAATGGATGGCTTTGAAACCACCCACTGGCTTAAGCAAAACCACCCCGAGGTAAAAGTGCTGGCCCTCAGCATGTACGATAACGAAACCTCTATTATACGCATGTTAAAATGCGGAGCCAAGGGTTATATTTTAAAAGACAGCGAACCGGCTGAACTGAAAGCAGCCATTGCTGCCATAATGGATAAAGGTTTTTACTACAGCGATCTGGTAAGCGGCAAACTTATGCACGCCATCAACAAAATGGATGATGATACCGATGGCTTGAAAAGTTTAGTACCACTTAACGACAGGGAAACCGACTTTTTAAAATACGCCTGCACCGAAATGACTTACAAGGAAATTGCCGATAAAATGTTTGTAAGCCCCCGTACCATTGATGGTTATAGAGATACCCTGTTTGAAAAATTACAGGTAAAAACAAGGGTTGGCCTGGTAATGTATGCTATAAAAAACGGTATTGTAAACCTGTAGTTCCCTTATAGCTACCTTATACCTACGCTATAGTGAAGCCATACCTAAGCCATGAAACCTTATGAAAATAAATATGTTAAATAGTCAGCTAAAACCGGTGGCATAAAGAAGCTTCAGCTATTCGGTATCTTTTCTATAATGCCTTTTATAAAACTCCTTAAAGAAATTTACCGTAAGCAGGTACATAAGCAGTACCGAAAAAGAAACCTGCACCGAAAAGATAAGTTCTGATAAAACAGCCAGCAGCAGGCAGATACCGAAGAAAGAAATATACTCATTCACAAAAAGCTGCATCACCAAATCGAGCCAGGGCCGCCCTTGTATTACCGGTGCTTTCATTTTTTTAAAAAACAACAGGTAACTAACCGCCGAAAGGCCGGCAACCATAAACAATGCCCACCACCAGCTTACCTGGCTGCGGTTTCTTACAGAAAGATAGGTGTTCAGCAATATGAGCGGACCGGGAATTTTATCTACCGCACTATTGTGTACATCGGTATCAAAATTACCGATGACAATAAATTTATCCTGAAGAAAATTGTGGTAAAAAGAATCTACCTCCGAAAGCATCAGCAACTCTCCAAGATTGTAGTAGGGGTATTTTTGTGTTTCAAAAATATGCGAAGGGCGTATATAATATTTGGGGAAAATAGATTTAAAATCGAGGTAAGATGCCGGGTACTTTTTTTTGTCTACCTCCTGCAGCAAAACCATGGGCGTTGTTTTTATGCTGTCGTTGTAGATGAGTTTAAATTTAGAGAAACTGCCGGTGTTGGTTACAAAATCCGACAGGGCTGCATGAACCGGCAGGCAGGGCTTTTGTACGCTGTCGCTTGCCAGGTGATAAGGAAATAACAGTTTGGTGCATCGATTTGTTTGCGACAGCAAAGCAGAGTCATCAGCATCGGCAAACTCCAGAAAAATATCACATAAAGCGTAATGATGCTTATTATTGTTATCAGCTAATATTTTAAAAAACCGGGCCAGCTTGCTCCGGTCGGTAATGGGCGTTTCGCCATATTCTGCCGGGTCGCTTACCAGTTTGATGTCACGGGATATATTTATAAAAACAAAATCATGGTTGTAATGTGCATTGCTGCCAAACAATTTAATACTGGCAGCATTTACTTTTTTCATCAGCCCTTCATCAACTGCCGATGTGTAGGAACTGTTACTTACATTCCATAAAATTATAAAAAATAAAATGCCATGTAGTATGGCTGTAATGATCTTATAATGGGCTTTTATAAACTTCAATGCTGAAGGTTTTATTTAATGCTGCTGTAAACTTCTTTTATGGCCTGCTCATCAGGCTTGCCATACAGGTAATAAAGCTGTGCGTAAACCTCTTGCAGAATATCCTTTTCAGGCTTGCCTTTCAAGGTTTTTTTAATTAGCTTGATAGCATCCCGGCATGCTTCCCTGGTAATGTACACAGGCTCAACAGGGGTAATAAATTTTACTTTTTTATCGCCCGAATAATTTTCAATATAGCCAAGATTTAACTCGCCGTCACTTTTCCTGTACAGGCCATCGTTAAAAGAAATATCTTCCCTTGTAATGTACAGCATACTGTTGCGGCATTGCAGTTTATGATTAACCGGTTTTGCAGATGATAACTGCAGAAAAAAGAAATTTTCTTTGTTGTCTGCTTTTGCATAAGCACGGGAGAGTCTTACTTTAAGTGTATCAATAACCAGGAAGTTGCTGTTTATATCAGCATCAGTTTTAAAATAATCTTCCAGCGGTAAAGGCATATCGTCCAGCGTTCTGGAACTAAGCCGCACATTGTTTTGACTCAACTCTAAAAAATCTTTTATTAAAAGCACAAACTTATTATCCTTTGTAGGGGTTGCCGCCTGTGGCGAAACAACAATACGTCCTTTGGATGGATGAAGCAGTATGAGCAGGCTTTCTTTTGTACCCAGGCTCACCTTATCCGTAAGTAAAATTTTTGAACCCGGCTTAATAGCCGATCCGTCGGCTTTGGATACACTGCCTTTTACAATGGTAACAAAATAGCTTTCCTGTGCAAAGCAGGGTGCCATGCACATCATAAGCAAAGAGAGTAATACAAATTTTTTCATGCTAACTTTTTTCTTTGGTTAAATATCATCAATATTACTAAACAAGGCTGCAAAGGCTTTAATAAATCTATTGGCCGTAAACCTTTTTACCGGCACTATAGGTTGCCAATACCTTTGTTTTTAAAATAGCAGCAGCTTCGCATTGCATAAGGTCAGTATCTAACATAATAAAATCAGCAAATCTCCCTTTTTCCAGACTGCCCTTTTTATTCTCTTCAAAACTGGCTTTAGCTGCCCAAATAGTCATGCCTCTTATTGTCTCTTCACGGGTCAATGCATTTTCCATCTGGTAACCACCGGCAGGAAAACCTTTAGCATCCTGCCTTACAACCGCAGCAAAAAATGTTTTAAAAGTACTTATATCTTCCACCGGAAAATCGGTGCCCAGCGGCATCCAGTTATTTTCTTTTAATAATTGCTGATAGGCATAAGCACTTTTAACCCTTACCGGCCCAAGCCTGTCGCCAGCCCAATACATATCAGATGTGCCGTGTGTGGGTTGCACCGAAGGAATGATATTATTATCTCCAAAAAAATGAAAATCATTTTCGTTGATCACCTGCGCATGCTCAATACGCCAGCGCAAATCATTTTTACCCTTCAGGTATTTTGCATAAATTTTAAGTATGGTGCGGTTACCACTATCGCCGATTGCATGTGTACACATTTGCCAACCTTTTGCATAAATTATATTTGCTACCGAATCAAAATGTTCGGGTTTGCTTAACAAAAAGCCGGACCATGTTGGCTTATCACTGTAAGGTTGCAGCAGGCTGGCTCCTCTTGACCCTAATGCTCCATCAGCATAAACTTTAAAGGAACCTACATTCAGATAATCTGTTTTTATCTTCCCTCTTTTAAATGCATAGTCATAATTTGCTGAGGCATCGCTCAGCATTACGTTCATGCGCATTTTTAATTCACCGCTTTTTTGCAGCGCTTCAATTTTTTCTACGGTACCAAAATCCAGTCCGCAATCATGTAAGGAAGTTAAGCCCACAGCAAAACAGTTTTCCTGTGCAAGCAGCAATGCTTTTTTAGTCTGTGCTAGATCAGGTGCAGGAATTTTTGCAGAAACAAGGTCCACTGCATTATCTACCAGCAAACCGGTAAGCTTTCCATCCTTTACTTCAATATCGCCGCCGGTTAATTTATCTCCAGGCTTTACTCCGGCAAGCTCCAATGCTTTTTGGTTGGCCATTGCCGCATGGCCATCAATTCGGGTAATCATTACTGGGCGGTCGGGGAAAAGTTCGTTCAGTTTTGTATTGTCCGGGAATGCTTTTACCGCCCAGTCATTCTGGTCCCAGCCACGGCCGGTTAGCCAGGCGCCTGCTGGTAATGTTTTGGCAAATGCAGTACATTTTTCAATTACATCCTCCCAACTTTTGGTATCAACCAAATTTACAGTTTGCAAACTCATTGCATAACCCACAAAATGTGCATGTGCATCATTAAACCCCGGGAACACGGCTTTGCCTCCGGCATCGGTAATGGAGTCCGATTCGTATTGCTTCAGTATTTCATCATTGCTACCAATGGCAATAATTTTTCCGTCGTTTATCGCCATGGCTTCGGCAATCGAAAACTTGTCATCAACCGTATAAATTTTTGCATGATGAATAATGA
>JBKJLT010000565.1:0-2846 GCA_046596765.1 Ferruginibacter sp.
CGGTCAACCACTTTTTTTCAAAAAAATGTGTCTTGGGCTTGTTGGATATTCTAAAATCATTTAATTTTGAGTAGTTTATTTACTCAATTTCAATGATAGAAGCACTCATTTCCTCAAAAACACGTATTAAATTACTGCTTAAGTTTTTTTTAAACAGTAGTAACAGAGCCTATCTGCGTGGGTTGGAGGAGGAATTTGGCGAAAGCAGCAATGCCATCAGGCTTGAGCTGAACAAGCTGGAGAAAGCGGGCATGGTAAGCAGCGATGTGCAGGGCAATAAAAAATACTTCACTGCAAATGTTAAACATCCCCTTTTTTTCGATCTGAACAGTATCATCAGAAAATATGTAGGTATTGATACTATTATTGAAAATGTAATAAAGCAACTGGGTGATGTAGAAAGGGTTTACCTGTCGGGCGAATTTGCAAAAGGTAATGATAATAATGTGATTGACCTGGAACTGGTAGGCGCTGTAAATACAAACTACCTTACCGATCTTATTCAAAAAGCCGAGCTACTGGTGAAAAGAAAAATCCGGTATGTAATTTATTCGGCAGAAGAATTTGCCGCATTAAAAGAAACAAAAAACATTAATGAAAAGCTGCTCATCTGGAGCAGATAATTAAATAAAATAAAAAGTGAAAAATTTTGCAATAATCGGCGCAGGAGGGTACATAGCACCCAGGCACATGAAAGCCATAAAAGATACGGGAAATACCCTGATAGCGGCTTTGGATAAACACGATTCGGTAGGCATTCTGGATAGCTATTTTCCCGATGCTGATTTTTTTACCGAGTTTGAAAGGTTTGACCGTCACCTGGAAAAACAGAAAAGGTTGGGTAATAAAACTGATTTTGTTTCGGTATGCAGTCCCAATTATCTGCACGATGCACATATCCGTTTTGGGTTGCGCATTGGTGCCAATGTAATTTGCGAAAAGCCTGTTGTGCTAAACCCATGGAATATTGATGCGCTCATGGAAATTGAAAATGAAACAGGTGGCGAAGTATTTACGATTTTACAATTGCGCCTGCATCCTGCAATCATTGCTTTAAAAGAAAAAATTGCCGCTGCACCAGCCGATAAAAAACACACGGTTAATTTACAATACATCACATCCCGTGGGCATTGGTACCATACAAGCTGGAAAGGGGATATGGAGAAAAGCGGAGGTATTGCAACCAATATTGGCGTGCATTTTTTTGATATGCTACTGTGGGTCTTTGGTGCTGCAAAAAATAACAAGGTTACTGTGCATACGGCGCAAACTGCTTCCGGTGAGTTAGAGCTTGAAAGGGCGAATGTAAACTGGATGCTGAGTATTGATGCCAATACATTACCGGATGAGGCAAAGGCTGCAGGTAAAAAAACATACCGTACTTTAACCATTGATGGCGAAGGGTTTGAATTTAGCGATGGCTTTACCGAACTGCATACAAAAAGTTATGACGAGATATTGAAAGGAAACGGATTCAGAATAAAAGAAACAAAAGCTGCCATAGAACTGGTGCATGAAATACGTGGAAATAAATAAATTTATACCGCTTGCAAGTCCGGATATTAACGAGCAGGATATTGACTGCGTAACAGCCGTGTTGCGGTCGGGCATGCTGGTGCAGGGTGTAAATGTGCTTGCCCTGGAAAAATCATTTAATGATTTTAATAGGAGTAAAAATGCTGTTGCATTAAGTAACGGCACAGCCACTTTGCATCTGGCATTACTGGCATTGGGTATAGGTAAAGGCGATGAAGTGATTGTGCCTGCCCTTTCCTACGTTGCTACAGCCAATGTTGTTGAAATGGTGGGTGCCACCTGCGTTTTTGTGGATATTGATATCAACACATTTAATATTGATGTAACTAAAATAGAAGAACAGATTACATCAAAAACCAAAGCAATTATTCCGGTACATGAATTTGGGCTTGCCTGCGATATTGAAGCTGTAATGCAGATAGCTAACAAACATAACCTGTATGTTATTGAAGATGCAGCCTGTGCATTGGGTGCCGTGCAAAACGGAAAACATGTTGGTACATTTGGTAACCTGGGTTCTTTTTCACTGCATCCACGTAAATCAATTACCTGTGGCGAGGGCGGTGTATTGTTAACCGATGATGAAGGGCTGGCTAAGAAGTTAAGACAACTCCGCAACCACGGCATTGAAATGCAGGAAGGCCAGATGCATTTTGTAGATGCAGGTTTAAATTACCGGATGACCGATTTTCAGGCAGCATTGGCCAACAGCCAGATGCAGCGATTGCCTGCTACACTGAAGTATAAACAGCAACTGGCCGAAGTATATTTTAATGAAATAAAAAACGAAAATATTGTTTTGCCAACCGTTCCATCTGGCAGAAACCATACCTGGCAGACTTTTCATATGCTGATAGCGGATGAAAAAAACCAGGCAGCAGTAATAGCCAAATTAAAAGAAAATAATATCGGCGCCAATTATGGTGCTCAATGTATTCCGGCAACGGAATATTATAAAATTAAATACCAGCTAAACAGTGAGCAGCAATTTCCAAATGCTTACCGGGCATTTACAAAAGGAGTAGCTATACCTATTTACGAAAAACTTACGAAAGATATCATTAAACAAATTTCAAACTGCATTAACCAGATATGATTGAAAACAAAACCATGTTTATTACCGGCGGCGCCGGATTTATTGCTAATACCTTAATTAAGCATTACGTAGAGAAAAACAAAATAGTAGTGTATGATAATTTCCACCGCGATACGCTTACCGGCAGTGGTATTGATACACACCCAAACGTTACTATTATTAAAGGAGATGTGCTTGATTTTGACCTGATGTGCTCATCTGATGAGCACATCAG
>JBKJLT010000568.1:0-14946 GCA_046596765.1 Ferruginibacter sp.
GCAGCTTGCAGGTTTAAGGGGATTGATGGCTAAACCACGTAAGTCAGGTTCATCTGGAAGTGAGATTATTGAGAATCCGATTCTTGCCAACTTTAAAGATGGTTTGAGTGTATTGGAGTACTTTATCTCTACGCATGGTGCCCGTAAAGGTTTGGCCGATACGGCTTTGAAAACAGCGGATGCTGGTTACTTAACACGTAGGTTGGTAGACGTTTCACAAGACGTGGTTATTAATGAAGAAGATTGCGGAACCCTTCGTGGTATTGCAACATCTGCATTAAAAGATAATGAAGATATTATTGAATCACTAAGCGACAGGATTGAAGGACGAATGAGTTTGCATGATGTTTTTCATCCGGCAACAGAAGAGTTATTGATTAGTGGTGGCGAAGAGATTAGTGCAGAAATGGCAAAACTGATTGATGCAAGCGGAATTGATACTGTTGAGATTCGTTCGGTGTTAACCTGCGAAAGCAAGCGTGGTGTATGTGTAAGATGTTATGGTAAAAACCTGGCATCGGGTATGCTGGCGCAACGTGGCGATGCAGTAGGTATTATTGCAGCACAATCAATTGGTGAGCCGGGTACACAGTTAACGTTACGTACCTTCCACGTGGGTGGTGTGGCAGGTTCTGCTTCGGTAGAATCTACATTGCCAGCTAAGTTTGATGGTACTTTACAGTTTGATGGTTTGCGTACTGTACATACAGAAGATGCTCAGGGTAAAAAGATAAATGTGGTTATTGGCCGTACCGGAGAGATCAGGAATATTGATGTGAAGAGTGATCGTTTGTTGAACACGGTTCACATCCCTTACGGGGCTATCCTGAATGTAAAAGACGGACAGAAAGTTACAAAAGGCGATATCATTTGTACATGGGATCCGTTCAACAACGTAATTGTTGCTGAAGTACATGGTAAAATCCATTTTGAAAGTTTGATCGAAGGTATTACCTACCGTGATGAAGCTGATGAGCAAACTGGTCACCGGGAAAAAGTGGTTATTGAAACAAAAGATAAAACCAAATTGCCTGTTATTATTGTAGAAGGCAAGGAGAAAAAATCTTACAACTTACCGGTAGGTTCTCATATCGTTATTGAAGAAGGAAGTGATGTAAGAAGCGGACAGGTATTAGTTAAAATTCCAAGGGTATTAAGCAAGCTGAAAGATATTACTGGTGGTCTGCCTCGTGTAACAGAATTATTTGAGGCACGTAATCCAAGTAACCCTGCAGTTGTTTGTGAAATTGATGGTGTGGTTGCTTTTGGAGCCATTAAGCGTGGTAACAGAGAGATCATTGTAGAAGCAAAAGATGGTGTTGTTAAAAAATACTTAGTTCCATTGAGTCGTCAGATTCTGGTACAGGATGGTGACTTTGTAAAAGCCGGTGCTGCATTGAGTGATGGACAAACTGCACCAATTGACATCCTGGCAATTAAAGGACCATTCGCTGTTCAGGAATATGTTGTGAATGAGATTCAGGAAGTTTATCGTTTACAAGGTGTAAAGATAAATGATAAACACGTTGAGGTAATTGTAAGGCAGATGATGCGTAAGATAAGGATTGAAGATGCTGGTGATACTAAATTCCTTGAAGGGGATACAGAAGACCGTTTAGACTTTAACACCGAGAACGATTACATCTACGATAAAAAAGTTGTAACCGAAGCCGGTGAAAGTACTAAACTGAAATCTGGTCAGATTGTTACCCTGCGTGAAATACGTGAAGAAAATTCTGTACTGAGAAGAGCTGATAAAAAATTAGCTGAATTCCGTGATGCTTCGCCTGCAACTTCTTCTCCCTTGTTGCTGGGTATTACAAAAGCATCGTTGGGTACACATAGCTGGATATCTGCTGCTTCGTTCCAGGAAACAACCAAGGTACTTTCTTCTGCTGCCATACAGGGTAAAACAGATGAAATGCTTGGCCTGAAAGAGAACGTTATCACAGGACATCATATCCCAGCCGGAACAGGTTTACGTGAGTTTGAAAACATGATTGTAGGAAGCAAGGAAGAATACGAACTGTTGATGACTACTAAGGAAGCGATGAGCTTTGATGACGAAGAGTAAAACATTTGGCTCCATGCAATTTCGCAACAGGCAAATAAGTTAAAGATAGTTAAGGAGTAAGTTTTAAAACTTGCTCCTTTTTTTTAAGCACTTTGCTTTAATATTTTTTGAAGCTGATTTCTGGATCGGTAAAACTGAGATTTACTGGAGCTTTCTGTGCACCCCAGTATCTCTGCGATTTCTCTGTGGTTGTATCCTTCAATAACATAAAGTATGAACATTTTTTTAAACCCGGGAGAAAATTTTGTTACCATTCCCGTAATATCTTTTTCGGCCAGCTTGTCAAAAACATGGGGTTCTTTAATTTCTTGCGCATCCTCAAGGTCGGTATGGCAAGTGTATTTTTTATTATTTCTTAAATAAGAAATTGCAGTCCGGGTCATAATCTTTCTTACCCAACCCTCAAAAGATCCCTCATGCTTATATTGAGGTAGATTTATAAAAACCTTAATAAATCCTTCCTGTAATACATCTTCGGTATCTGCTGCATTTTTTGTATATCGTAAACACTGGTAATACATTTTAACCGCAAATCGCTGATAAAGTATTTCCTGCATCTTGCTGTTGCCAAGTATGCATTCGCTTATTAAATGTGGCAGTGAAATAGTTTTATGTTGTTCAGGTAACATTCCAGGAGTCTTTATAAGTTGTATTCGTTTTACAGACGTTGCTGATAAAAATCAGTTTTTTCATTCAGGAGTAATCTGCTTGTTTGCGAAAATACCGGAGTTAAAACATAGGGCATTTTTTGGCATAGCTTATTTGAAGAAATGTGTGAATGATGCAAATTCCCCGGAGAATTATGTAAAAGATCTGTACGTAATATTATCGGAATATTATTTATCCTTTATTTCTTCGCCCGTAACAGGATTTGAAAATGCCGATCCTATACTTTGCATTAAGCTGGATATAGGCCCTTCCATTTTATTTGTATTATCGTCCAGGGTATTATCATGAAGTAATTCTCCCATTTTTAATTCTGCAGGTAAATACAACACTATATCTTTTACCTGGCCACTAAAAAAATCTTTTACTTCTTTAATACCGGCGTTGGCAGGCAGGTTCTGTTTTGCTAATTTTACGGCTTCATTAGCTATGTCATTCATCTTTGCTACCGGATCTTCATTTGATTGCTGCGCATATGCTGAGATTTTTTGAATAGCTTCTTTCCTGTTATCATCAAATATTTTGCCTACCCAATTGTCACTGTTTTTTATATTTAAAAATTCAGCAGCCCCTTCATCCGTTTGTACAAACCTGTACAAAGCTGTACAAACTGCTGGTATAGCAGCCTGGCTGAATTTATTTACATCATCTTCATCCTTATCAGTTGCAGGTTGTTGTGTGTTAGGGTCAATTTTTTTTAATGGGGCGAAGCCCAGGTTTTCCTGTATTGTTTTAATAAGATTGACTGACATAGTATAGTTTTTAGTTAGTAAAGTTTTTTTAAGTAGATAATATTATCGTTCCAATAAGATATGTGATACTAAGATAATAAAAATCCTGTTATGGATTGAAGATTTTAAAAGAGTGATAACAGTTTCTTTTAAACTACAGATGCGTTATTGCTAAACCTTAGTTTATTTAGTAGCCTGATTTTCATAAATGAGAACCTGGTTGCGTATAATTGGAAAGTAATAATTTCTTTAAAATTTTTCAACGGTAAATATTCCAGCAGTATGTCTTCATAAAATTTATTGAAATAGATCTCACAATTATTACAAAGTGCAGTAATTTCTCCCCCCTTTGAAAAACTGGCCTGATCATGAATATCTGATTCAATTTTTTTCCAAAGCTGGTCTGAGGCTGCCATTGGAATGGTAATATTCAGTTCTTCCAGTTGACTATGTATTTCCTCAGCATATTGTTTAGCCTCAATAGATAAAGCAAACAGGGCAGTTTTAAGGTTAGTACATTCAACGTCCTCAGCAATGTTTTCAAACCCTTTGGTTATCAGGCATAAATAGGATACCAGGCTTTCCAGTTTTCCCTTCAACGTATCTGTAATACCCTCCATTGTCAGTTTCATGTTTTACTGCTTAACTTATTAAATCAGTTACTGGTTTTGCCCGTGTATTCTTTTATAGTGGTAAGTACTGTTCTTATGCCGTTTACCTGCTGCTGCAGTATCGCTCTTATTTCATAATTATCTTCTACCTGGTCTATAGCCACGCCATAGTTTTGCAGTGTTGTTTCTTCTGCCTTTATACAGGCTTCAATTATCTGGTCTTTTTTTGCATACCTAAACGTAGTTTTTAAATCCATCCAGGTTCGCTGTAATAAACTTAATGTAAACTGATCAATGGGGCATTCGGTACCCATCCTGTCAACCAGTGTTTTTAATTCGTCAATATATCTGCCGCGTTGGTAACCATACCTTTCAAGTAATAATGATAACACACTATCCTTCATTTTTTCTGCGGCATTTAAATATCCCTTTTTTGCATCTTCTAAAACTGCAATCAGGTTATGAATGGAAAGACTTATGTTTTGATTGATAGCTTGCATAATAATTAGTTTAGAATAATTATAACGGCAACTTTTATACCGTTTTTTTAGTGTCAGCCGGTCACATTCAACACCAAAAAATGTTATCTGTTATTTAAACGAATTGCCAGTACAGAAAGCATTTAAGTAAACCCCCAGTAAGCTTACATTTTAATAGTTTACATTATCAAAACCGCCATATACATTTCAGATTATTTATTTGTGAAAAGTGTGAATGATGTAAGCTTTTTTTCAAATTTTGTAAATGAAGGAACTGAATACTTTGGCAGGAATAGAGTTATTTACAGGGTTTGGCATCCTCGTTTTCCCGCTTGAGTACAAAATATTAATATCAGCGGGTATTTAGAAAACCTCCTACTTAATAAAAACTTTGTTTTAAAAAGTGGTTTTAAAAGCTGTCTTTCCTTACAGTTAACCCTTTCCTAAAAATTTTTCCAAATTATTGTCCTGTAGCCGTTTCTGATTATCTTGCCGCCAAATAAAAGTGCATGATGAAAAATTTATCTCTGATATTAAATATTATACTGTTACTGGCTGTGGGTTACCTGTTTTATTATGATTTTTCGGGCAAAAAAACCGATGCTGTTGCAGCAAAATTAAGCAGCAATTATAAAAGTGCTGATAGTAGTGGGTACAGACCGCCATTGGCTTATGTAGAGTTAGACTCGCTGAACGAAAAAATAACTTTTATAAAAGAAAGGCGAAAAGAACTGGAGGCAGAAATGAAGGCAATTGAACAGGAACAGGAAAACGGTTACCGTGGGTTACAGGCACAAAAGGATAATTTTTTAAAAAAAGGCGCTGCCATTACTGAAGAAGAGGCACAGATATTTCAGAGTAAACTGATAGATCAGCAGCAAAAAATCGATACCCGTAAACAGGAGCTTAGTCAAAAGCTAAGTGAAAAAAGTTTTGGTATCATGGAAGGCATACAAAAAAAACTGAAGGAATTTTTAGCCGCCTACAACAAGGACAAAAAATACATGTACATCTTTACCACAGGCACCGGGCTCGACTATATGGTATTTAAAGATTCTACCTTAAATATTACGAACGATGTGATAAAGGGAATGAATGAAAAAATGAAAGCCGGGGCAAACAAGTAATTTGCCGTAATTTCTATATCTTGTCGCTGTAAGCAGAGTTGCCAACTTCCTGAGCCTGTCAAAGGATTAAGGTTGGTAATTCTCATAAAACAGATAACTATGTCAGATCAAACTACTGCTTTTAAACCAACACTTGGTTTATTCGATTCCACCATGATTGTTGCCGGCTCCATGATTGGCTCCGGTATTTTTATTGTAAGTGCTGATATTACCCGTAATGTGGGCAGCGCAGGCTGGTTGATTGCCGTTTGGCTGATAACCGGTTTTATGACGCTGACTGCCGCTTTAAGCTACGGTGAATTAAGCGCCATGTTTCCGAAAGCAGGTGGACAATATGTTTACCTGAAAGAAGCTTTTAATCCACTTGCAGGATTTTTATATGGCTGGAGTTTTTTTGCGGTGATACAAACTGCAACCATTGCAGCGGTTGGCGTTGCATTCAGTAAATTCCTCGCTTATATTGTGCCTGGGCTCGGTCCCGAAAATATTTTAGCTGATCTAGGATTTATAACAATCAATGCAGGCCAATTAGTTTCAATTGTGCTTATCACTTTCCTTACTTATATAAATACCAAAGGCATACAGGGTGGTAAAATGATACAGACGAGTTTTACTGTTGTAAAATTACTTTCTCTGTTTGGTTTAATAATCTTTGGTCTTTTACTGGCTGCAAAAGGTAGTATCTGGCATGCCAACTGGACAGATGCGTGGCAGATGACAACAAGAAATGCTGAAGGTGCTGTGATTGGTGGTGTGGCAGGTTCCGCAATTTTGGGTGCTATTGCAGCTTCCATGGTAGGTTCTATTTTTAGTAGTGATGCATGGAATAATGTAACTTTTATTGCAGGAGAAGTAAAAAATCCTAAACGCAATATCGGCCTCGCTTTATTTTTAGGAACATTGGTGGTTACCATTATTTATGTTTCTGCCAACCTGATGTACATAAGTGTATTGCCATTAAATGAAATTGCTTCTGCTCCGCAGGATAGAGTAGCAGTTGCTGCAAGCAAAGCGATATTCGGTAATATCGGAACTTATGTAATTGCAGTAATGATTATGATATCAACATTTGGTTGTAATAACGGGTTGATATTAGCAGGGGCAAGGGTTTATTACACCATGGCAAAAGACGGTTTGTTCTTTAAGAAAACAGGAGAGCTAAATAAAAATAACGTACCCGAATTTGCTTTGTGGATACAGTGTATTGTTGCTTCGTTATTATGTCTCAGTGGCAAATACGGAGATTTGCTTGACATGATCTCATTTGTGGTGGTTATGTTTTATGCATTAACCATTTTGGGCATTTTTATTTTAAGAAAAAACAGGCCCGATGCTGAACGTCCTTACAAAGCATTTGGTTATCCACTGTTACCTGCTATATATATATTAATGGCCATTACCTTTTGTGTATTGCTCATAATTTATAAACCCGCCTTTACATGGCCGGGTTTAATAATTGTGCTGGCAGGTATCCCTATCTATTACATAGCAGTTGCTAATAAGAAAAAAGAACAAGCGTAAATGGATTTCGAAAAATTATTCCAGGATTTTACCAAACAAAAAGTTGCCGTAATAGGCGATGTGATGCTCGATACTTACTGGTGGGGCAATGTTGACCGTATTTCTCCCGAAGCACCGGTGCCGGTTGTTGCTGTTACTAAAAAAGAACAACGCATTGGCGGTGCAGGTAATGTAGCATTAAATATTGCATCACTGGGCGCAGTGGTACACATGTTAAGTGTGTTGGGTAAAGATGAAGACGGAGAACAGTTAACCGGTTTGTTGCAGCAAAACAACATCAATACCAAATACCTGGTGCAGAGTGAACAGCGCATTACCACCAACAAGATTCGCATTATAAGCCGCAACCAGCACATGATGCGTCTTGATGCCGAAATGGCAAATGATATGCCAGCCGATGACGAAGACAGGTTGCTTTATGCTTTTGAAAATTATATCGCAGCCGAAAATCCAACTATAGTAATACTGGAAGATTACAACAAAGGAATACTTACCGAAAATGTCATCAAGGGGATTATTACTTTATGTAAAAAGCATCAGATACTTATGGCAGTTGATCCCAAGCGAAAAAATTTCTTTGCTTATGAAGGGGTTGATATTTTTAAACCTAACCTTAAAGAAGTAAAAGATGGTTTGAATATCATCAGGGATGAAATAAACATCAGCGTATTAAAGGATATGCATTTGCTGTTGCAGGAAAAACTTAAACACCGTATTTCGCTTATTACTTTATCTGAGAAAGGCGTTTTTTATGCACAGCATCCTGTAGATCAGCAGGAAAATGAAGCATCCATCATACCTACACATATACGCAGCATAGCAGATGTAAGCGGCGCAGGCGATACAGTAATAGCTGTTGCTGCACTGGTTTACGCCGCAACAGCCGATGCAAAGCTGATGGCTGAAATGGCTAATATTGCAGGAGGATTGGTTTGTGAAGAGGTTGGTACTGTTGCTATTAATAAACAACTGCTTATTGAGGAGTGTAAAAAATTATTAGTCTTAGCTTAAGTGTATTCTGGCTTCATATCCCACAAAGACACAAAGTATTTTCTTTGTGTTCTTTGCGGCTTAGTGGGAAAATTTATTTGCGTCAAACTTCACATAACTCTACTTTAAATTTTTTCTTCCCGTTCCTTTTTCAGCCGCTCTCTTTTTTCTGCAATATCCTGCAGCCTGTTGAAGTTAACAAACAGTTCAAAAAATATTTTTACAACCACAAAAATCAATATAAATATTTTGCCTGCGCCAAAGGTTAAAAACATACTGCCCAATATTACTACTAATTGCTGCACAAATATTCTGATGTAAGGTTCAAACATCAGTCTGCCCATGGATATGGTTTTGTAATTACCCGTCATAAAAAATTCAAAGAAAGTCTGCACGGTATAATAGGTAATAAATATCAGCAGCATCAATTTTCCGTTATTGCCGAGCAGAGCCGGTATTTTTGAGTAGCCTCCCAGTAACGAATGGCCGGGTATCAATCCACTTACACTAAAGAATATCTGTGTTTGTACAAAAACAAAAAAACCGTAGTGTATTATAAAAAAGAAAATAAAGAACCAACCGCTCTGCATTGTAGAAGTTCCGCCGTTTTGCCAAACATCGGCCTTCTTTACAAAAATGGTAACGCAAGCCATTTTAAATACATTTATCAAACCAATAATCACGGTCTCTAAGCAATACACCAAAAATACTTCAGATGCATTCCATCCTTCAAACCAAACACAATACAGCGGTATAAGATTTACAAGTATGAGCAGATAATCGCTTACAGCTATTTTTCTTTTAAACATTTAAATAAAATTGTAGATGGTTTATGCAGGGAAATTAGATATTTTTGGGCAACATTTAAATACCCACCAACACGTATGCAACAATTTTCATTGGCCATCCACGGCGGAGCCGGAACCATACTTAAAGAAGATATGACACCTGACCTGGAAAAGGCTTATTTAACAGGGCTGGAGGATGCTTTGGCCGCAGGTTATGCGGTGCTGGATGAAGGTGGCTCGGCAGTAAATGCAGTTAAAGCTTCTATTGTGGTACTGGAAGATAACCTGCTTTTTAATGCAGGGCGAGGTTCTGTATTTACAAAAAAAGGCGTGCAGGAAATGGATGCAGCCATCATGGATGGAAAAGACCTGGCTGCAGGTTCGGTTGCCGGCATACGCAATGTACGTAACCCTATTGAACTGGCTACCGAAGTTATGCTGCACAGCAACCATGTTTTTTTAAGCGGAAAAGGTGCCAATGATTTTGCCATCAAGCAGGGCATAAAATTAGAACCTGATGAATATTTTTTCTCTCAGTTTCGGTACGATCAATGGAAGGAGATAAGGGACAGCGATAATTATTCGCTCGATCATACACATAAAGGTGTGGAAGAATTAATGAAGGATAAAAAATTTGGAACCGTTGGTGCGGTTGCCTGTGATATAAATGGAAATATTGCCGGCGCAACCAGCACCGGTGGCATGACCAATAAAAAATATGGCCGCATTGGTGATAGCCCTTTAATTGGTGCAGGTACTTATGCAAATAATGAAACCTGCGCCATTAGTTGTACCGGCCATGGTGAGCCGTTTATTTGTGCTGTAGCCGCACACGATGTAAGTTGCCTGATGGAATACAAAGGCATGAGTTTGCAGCAGGCCATGAATGAAGTGGTGAATGTAAAACTGGTAAAGATGGATGGAGAAGGCGGTATGATTGGAGTGGATGCAAAAGGAAATGCAGCTATGATATTTAACAGTGCCGGTATGTATCGTGGAATGAAAAACAGTGCTGGAGAAAAAATTATTGGAATTTATAAAGATTAACGAACGTGTCAGGCCACTACGAATACGCCTTAATTAGTTAGAGTACTAATAAAAGTCAGACTCGTGAACAATTAAAATTTTACAGTGGCCAGACACGTACAGGAAGAGTCCAATGTGTCAGGCCACTATGTACAGTGCTACTAAAACAAAAGCAGTTGCCAGTGGCCAGACACGTACCGGAAGACAGTCCAAAAATATAAGATGCCACTGCCGGCATTCTTATTTTATTAAAATAATAAATACTGGTCTGGCCACTTGTAAAAGATTTTTTCGCAAGCTTATGCTTAGTGGCCTGACAAGTAAATACAATACATGAAAAAATTTGCAGTTATAGTTGCCGGGGGAACCGGAACCCGGATGAACAACACTACACCCAAACAGTTTTTATTATTACAGGGTAAACCGGTTTTGTATTATACCATCAACGCTTTTTTGCAGGCTTACGATGATTTGGAAATTATCCTTGTTTTGCCCGAAGAGCATGTTGCTGCGGGACAGGAAATCATTGATGCATTTTTTGATTACAACCGTATTCAAATTACCATTGGCGGCCGCACCCGGTTTCACTCGGTGCAAAATGGATTGCAACTGGTGCAGGAAGAAGGAATTGTTTTTGTGCATGATGCCGTGCGTTGTCTGGTTAGTATTGATCTGATTAGAAGATGCTATGATGCCGCCATGGAAACAGGCTCGGCCATACCGGTTATTGATTGTAAAGACAGTGTGCGTATCATTAATGCCGAAGGCAATGAAGCCGTGGACAGAACAACCATAAAACTGGTACAAACACCACAAACCTTTCATAGTAAAATTTTATTGCCTGCCTACCAGATAGATTATAAAGATAAATTTACCGACGAAGCAACTGTAGTTGAAGCATTTGGATTAAAAGTACAACTGGTAGCAGGGGAGGAGAACAATTTTAAGATTACCAGGCCGGTTGATTTGATATTGGCTGAACATCTTTTGTTGACAAACTGATATACAGCAGCGTGCTTTTGCCGACAGTATTATGTGGCACAGATACGCTAACTCACTTTTCCTTTGCTGCATATCTGCCAGTTGGCTAGTTAGGAGATTCCTGAGAAAAATAAAGTAAGCGAATTACTGCCTTCTCAAATTCTCCAAGATAGTATAATATATTTTAGGGTTTCCGTTCTCATTTAGCCAATCATACGCTAAATTATAATTATCAAATCCACCTATAACAAAGATTATCGAACCGCCATCACTTCCATTAGAAAATGTGTAAACTGTAAAATCACGTTCAATTGGATGCATAAATTTTTTTACTAAAAATAGTTAATATAAATCATATTATTAATCGTGGTCTACTAAACTCACTTTTGCTAATTGCAAAATACCCCATTTAGGGTATTGCATTTTTAAACAATTCGTATTAGGTTTGTGATTAAATCGGATAATTTCTTTTTTATACCGATGCCCCTATACTCTGCAATCAGGAAATACAAACGTCCAAATCTTAAAAGGCATTTTAAAGATCATTCTTTAAAAATAGTTGGTGTCAATTATCCTGTGGTTTTAAAAGCCAGCCAAACAAAATTTATTTATTTTAAAAATTAAAAGTTATGCCAAGTCAAGAATGGGAATCCCTTGGAGGGGTTTTAACCAGCAACATTTCTTCTGTTAGCTGGTCTGCAAACAGAATTGATTCTTTTGCAAGAGGAACCGACAATGCCCTATATCACCGCTGGTGGAATGGTAGCGCATGGGGCGGCTGGGAAAGCCTGGGTGGTATTATAAACAGCGATCCTACAGCAGTAAGCTGGGGCCCAAACCGCATTGATGTTTTTGCCAAAGGAACAGACAATGCCATGCACCACCGGTGGTGGAATGGCAGTAGCTGGGGTGGCTGGGAAAGCCTGGGTGGTATAATCACTAGTAATATTAGTGCAGTTTGCTGGGGCCCAAACCGCATAGATTGCTTTGCCCGTGGTACAGATAATGCCTTGTATCACAAGTGGTGGAATGGCAGTAGCTGGGGCGGCTGGGAAAGCCTGGGTGGTATTATAACCAGCGATCCGGAAGCAGTAAGCTGGGGTGCAAACCGCATTGATGTTTTTGCCAAAGGAACCGACAATGCCATGCATCACCGATGGTGGAACGGCAGTGCATGGGGCGGCTGGGAAAGCCTTGGCGGCGTAATTACCAGTAATATTAGTGCAGTTTGCTGGGGGGCAAACCGTATAGATTGCTTTGCACGTGGTACAGATAATGCCATGTATCATAAATGGTGGAATGGCAGTAGCTGGGGTGGCTGGGAAAGCCTGGGTGGTATTATAACAACCCCTCCAAAGGTAGTCAAGTGGGGGCCTAACCGGCTTGATATTTTTGCCCGTGGCACAGATAATGCCATGTATCATAAATGGTGGAATGGCAGTGCGTGGGGCGGTTGGGAAAGCCTCGGTGGAATACTAACTTCAAATATATCGGCAACATCCTGGGCTGCAAACCGCTTAGATTGTTTTGTGCTTGGTACTAACAAAGCCATGTACCACAAATGGTGGAATGGTTCGCAATGGGGGCCAGCAGGTATTGCCGTTAACCTGCATGTAAAAATACTCACAAACCCCACAAGCTTTACCTTAGATCAGATGCTTACAGCCATGCGTGATGTGTTTGCAACCGCAGGCATAGCAGTAAATGTAGCAAGTACCGAAGTTCTTAATTTATCTAACCCGGCATTGGCGCCATTAAATGATGTAGATACAGGTTCGTGTACCATGGGTTCTGTTTCGGCAGAGCAAACTGCCTTATCTAATTTCAGGGCAAGTGCCAGTGCGATAGATGTGGTAGTTTATATGTGCCGTACAGTTTCGTGGAACAGCGGCTCACTAAATGGCTGTGCATCTTTTCCGGCTAACAGGCCAATGGTTGTTGTAGCTTCGTATGCAAGCAGGTACACACTTGGCCACGAGGTTGGCCATGTTTTAGGATTAGGGCATGTTAATGATAATAACCGCCTGATGACGGGTAACGGAACCGGTAATATTACCAACTCGCCACCAGATATTATTCAATCTGAAAAGAATACCATGATAGCAAGTCCATTCACCAATTAATCATTCTTAAATTTAATTTTATGCCACATACAAAAGAACAACTTATCAAAATGATAGATCTTGATGAGCCTGATTATCCATCCATCATAGCAAAACTTAGTGCAGATGATATACCGCTGTTGATAGAACTATCAAAAGATCCCAACCTGGCCATTGCCACCAAAGCCATTAGTTGCCTGGGGATGATGAACGCTGAAAAAGCTGTTGTGGGAATACAGGCTGCGGTTGTAAGTGCCAACCCCGTTTTAAGGGTAGCGGCAGCACATGCACTTAAAAATTCAGCCTCTATACCGTCAGCAGTAATGATGATAGACAAATTGCTGGATGATACTGATATAGGGGTTAGAAAATTTGCTCTGAAATCTGTGCAACATGCAAATATCAAAAGCCTTAAAGCAAAGGTTGAAAAGATGAACGTGAAAGAAAATACTGAATTGATGAAAAATCTTTCTAAAGAAGTATTTCTTAAGATAAATAAGTAATTGTATAAACAGCTTTTATTATTAAAGGGATCTCATCGGGATCCCTTTAATAATTGTGATGAGTCGGAAAATGTTCAAAAGCTTTCACATCACTTAATTTGTTTCATACCAATAAGTTTTCCCGTTCTTTTCCATTATAGCAGCGAAACCAGTAAGCGTAAGCAGGCGTCGATAGAGGTAAATTTCTCCGGTTCGTGGATTTATCTTAACAAAACAGGGGCGCATTAATTTATTCTTTTCTTTTTCAACAACAGTCAAATCGTAATCACTGGTATTTATCTTTTTGTAAGAAAAACCACCTCCTTTCAATAATCTTAACGCCGTAATATCATTGATTGAGTATTGCAAGATCTTATAGTCCACTTTATCAGCCATGGCAGTATTAATGTTGAAACTACTAGAAATATATATTGAATCCCTGGTGATTTTTTCTACTACTCCTGAATTGGTTTGAGCATTGTCTTTAAAAATAATATTATAGCAGGCATTTTCAAAAATTAAAATAGAATCTGGTTTCGATTTATTTTTCGATATAAAATAGATAACAGGTACACTGCCGCTGGAGAAATAATTATTCAATGAATCATTTTTTGCATTCCATATTTTTTTACTGCTGTCAAAATCGTAATAAGGCGATGCAACGGAATAAGGCGGGAATATAGTAATTATTGAAACATCGGATAAGCTAACTGAAACACTTTTATCTTTCTTAAATAAGGTCTCGTTTAATTCCATTCCTTCCACCATTCCATTTTTATACCTGGCCGATGTTAGCACTATACTTTTTAATCCACTATCCTTTAATTTTAAGGTCATGTAAAAACTAATGATATTTGTTAACCATATTTTCTCACCTTTCTTATTCATGCAATATATCCTTGACGGTGTTGTGCTGTCACTAAACTGGCTGATAAAATAGTCCTGAGGGATTGTATACTGCCCAAAACCAGCAATAGAAAATAACAGTAAAAGCGGAAAGAGTATTTTCATTTGGGTTTATCTGTGTTAAATTAAGGGCATAATAAAGCTCATATAAATGTACACAATCACAGGCAAATCCGGAGGTGTATCTGTTCTGATTAACAGGTTATTTCTTTAACCATTTAGCAACCGCAGGCAGCCGGTTCAATTTAACAGCACTATACTTTTCTTCAACAGCACCAAAGCTGCTGTAAAAAAATGCAAGGCTGGGTATATCGCTGCCTTCAAAATCAAGCAACATGTTTTCCCCGGCATGGTCTTTAATAAAAGCATTGATAAGTGCATGTGATGCCCCCAATGTTTTCCCGTTGGGATGATTGCCCACCATAATATAATAAGACCTGCCATGCGAAAAGAAAAAAACGG
>JBKJLT010000099.1:0-3345 GCA_046596765.1 Ferruginibacter sp.
CCGGTTTCAACTTGCAAAAAAATACCTGCAATACTACCTCACCGCTTACAACGGTAAAGGTCACGGCATTCATTCGCCCTTTGTGTTTGATTTTGTAAAGCATGTGCTGAATGATAAAAAAAGCTACCCTGCTTACAGATCAATTGAAAGCCTGCGAAAAAAAATGCTTACCATTTCAGCCCTGATTGATGTTGAAGATTTTGGTGCAGGTTCTGCCGTAATTAAAACCAACAAAAGAGTGGTATCAGCCATCGCTGCATCATCCCTTAAGCCAAAAAAATATGCACAGCTTTTATACCGGATAGTGCAATATTATAAGCCCCAAACCATTGTTGAACTGGGTACATCCTTTGGTATTACAACAGCATACCTTGCATCCGCAAATGCCGCATCCACAGTTTTTACCTGCGAGGGATCAGTTGCAATAGCCGCCATAGCAAGACAAAATTTTGAAGCCCTGCAATTGAATAATGTGCAACTAACAGAAGGTGATTTTACACAAACCTTATCTCCGCTTTTATCAATCCTTGCGGAAGTAAACTTTGCTTTTATAGATGGTAACCATCGTAAAGAACCAACCCTGCAATATTTTCATCAATTGCTGAATAGCATAACACCCACAACTATATTAGTATTTGACGACATACACTGGAGTGCTGAAATGGAAGAAGCCTGGGCTGCTATAAAAGAACACCCGTCAGTAACTTTAACCATCGACCTCTTCTTTATCAGTATCGTTTTTTTTAATCCTGATATTAATAGCAAGCAGCACTTTACTGTACGGTTTTAATTTTTCTTACCTTTACATTAATTAATAGCTTATGATCATTGGCGTTTTAAAAGAACCATCTCCCGAAACAAGAGTCTCATTGCTGCCCGAACATGTTATCATCCTTAAAAAATGGAATGTAGATGTTTGCGTTGAAAATAATGCAGGTCTTACCGCTTTTGCAAATGATGAAAAATATTCCGAAGCCGGTGCCACCATAAAATCACGTATTGAAATTTTACAAAGCAGTGATTTTATTCTGAGTATAAATACTCCACAACAATCTGAAATCGACATTCTAAAACCTGCCCGTCCGGCAGGCGGGTCTAAAATAATTCTTGGAGTATTTCAGCCTCTGTTTAATGCAGTGTTGATGAAAGAACTTGCTGCAAAAGGTTTAACTGTTTTCAGCATGGATATGTTACCACGTACCACCCGTGCACAAAGCATGGATATTTTGAGCAGTCAGGCTAACATTGCCGGTTATAAAGCGGTATTGCTGGCGGCAAATTTATTCCCCAAATATTTCCCCATGTTTATGACGGCAGCGGGTAGTATTCCGCCTGCAAAAATGTTGATACTCGGCGCAGGTGTTGCAGGTTTACAGGCCATTGCTACAGGCCGCAGACTTGGTGCCATCGTGGAAGTTTTTGATACACGCCCTGCTGTTAAAGAAGAAGTGATGAGCCTTGGCGGAAAATTTATTGAAGTGGAAGGAGCTGCCGATGCCAGCAAAGCCGGTGGCTACGCAGTAGAGCAAAGCGAAGAATTTATGGCCCGCCAGAAAGCAAAAATTGCAGAGAGTGTTGCCAAGGCAGATATAATTATTACCACCGCCCAGATACCCGGCAAAAAAGCACCTGTATTAATTACAACTGAAATGATGGAAGCCATGAAAAATGGCTCCGTAATTATTGATCTGGCTGCTGCAACCGGCGGCAATACCGAACTTACAAAAAATGATGAAACCGTAATTCATAAAGGTGTAAGCATAGTTGGAAATTCAGCATTGCCATCAACCATGCCCAGCGATGCAAGTAAACTGTACGGCAAAAACATTTTGAACTTTTTGCAGTTAATGATTAATAAAGAAGGCACTTTTAATTTAAATTTTGAAGATGATCTGGTTAAAGGAACCTGTGTGGTGCATGACGGATCAATTACGAATGAAAGAGTTGCTGCTTTATTAGGTTAATGGCTTTTAAGTTAGAGTCGGGACGCTTTTAGCGGCCTGAATCCTGGAGAAAAAAACTACTTATTTTAAATGATTACTTAATGGAAAATATTCTAAACTTTATTTCATCCAACCAACAAATCATCTACATTGTAATCCTGATGATTTTTGTTGGTATTGAAGTGATAGGTCGTGTGCCCAGCGTTTTGCACACGCCGCTTATGAGCGGCGCCAATGCCATACATGGTGTGGTTGTAATTGGTGCCATCATTATTATGGGCAAGGCCGAAACCGATAATTACCTGGCATTAATACTTGGTTTTTTAGCAGTGGTGCTTGGTACTATAAATGTGGTAGGTGGTTTTGTGGTTACGGACAGAATGCTGGAAATGTTTAAGAAGAAAAAATAATTACACGAATTAAAAGGACACGAATTACACGAATTAAAACACAATAAAACTTTGCGCCTTTGCCTCTTTGTCGCCTTTGCGTGAAAAAAATAAAAACATGGGGTTAAATATACTTACACTCTGCTACTTAATTGCTTCGATAACTTTTATCGTTGGTCTTAAAATGTTGTCCAATCCTGCCAGTGCACGTAAAGGAAATTTACTTGCGGCATTTGGTATGGCCATCGCTATTTTAGGTACTATCTTTTTATATACATCCGAAACAGGCGAACATTTGGGTAATTATCCCTGGATATTTGGTGGCTTATTGGTTGGCGGAATTGTAGGCACCCTTGCTGCAAAAAAAGTAAAGATGACGGCCATGCCCGAAATGGTAAGCATGTTCAATGGTATGGGTGGTGCTTGTGCGGCGTTGATCTCTGTGGTGGAGTTTAATCATCTCTCCAAAGAAATTGCTGATGGCGTTGTTAATGCAGATGCGGTACAACCGACTGTTTTAATTATTGTTTTAGGATTGATCATTGGTTCCGTTTCCTTTGCAGGCAGTATGATTGCCTGGGGCAAATTAAACGGCAAAGTAAAAGACCTCAGTTTCACCGGCCAGAATATTTTAAACCTGTTAGTACTTGCCATTACTCTTGCTGCAGGCGCTTACTTAGTTTATGATCCCACACAACATGTATTGCTGTATATTATTTTGGGTTTGGCATTGGTATATGGTGTGTTCTTTGTAATGCCAATCGGTGGTGCCGGTATGCCCGTTGTAATTTCTTTACTCAATTCATTTACCGGTGTGGCTGCGGCCTGCGGCGGATTTTTATACGATAATAAAGTAATGCTCACTGGTGGTATATTGGTTGGTGCAGCCGGTACTTTGCTTACCATACTCATGTGCAAAGCCATGAACCGTTCCCTGCAAAATGTACTGATAGGTTCCTTCGGCGGCAACAAAACTGCTGCTACAACCGGAGGCCCTGACCAGGGCCATTACA
>JBKJLT010000122.1:0-4459 GCA_046596765.1 Ferruginibacter sp.
ATCGCCAAAGGAATGTACAAACTCTCCCGGTTCCATATCACAAACCTGCGCAATCATCATCGTTAATAAAGCATAGGAGGCTATGTTGAAAGGCACACCCAAAAATACATCTGCCGAACGCTGGTATAATTGACAACTTAACCGGCCTTTCATCTCCCCCTTCAGGGGGTCGGGGGGTGAGACGTAAAACTGAAACAAACAATGACAGGGCATCAGTTTCATCCTTGGCAACTCAGCCACGTTCCAGGCACTGATGATCATGCGCCTGCTGTCGGGGTTCGTTTTTAAAGTATGTATCAGTTCTTTTACCTGATCAACTTCTACATTATCCGCACCAATCCAGCTACGCCATTGTTTTCCGTAAACGGGACCAAGTTCCCCGTTCTCATCAGCCCACTCATCCCAGATCTTTACGTTGTGTTCTTTTAAATAATTGATATTGGTATCGCCCTGCAAAAACCAAAGCAGTTCGTAAATAATACTTTTTAAGTGACATTTTTTTGTGGTCACCAATGGGAAACCTTCTGCCAGGTTAAAACGCATCTGGTAACCAAAAACACTGCGGGTGCCGGTGCCGGTGCGATCATTTTTATCGATACCTGTTTCAATAATATGTTTAACTAAATCTAAGTATTGCTGCATGGCTGCAAAGTAAGTTAAAAGTGAAAAGTAAAAAGTAAAAACTTATTAAGAGAACCAGTTAGAGGAGCTAATATATCTGTCCCTTTAGGGACAATAGATTGGTAGAAATTAAAAATAATTAATCATAAATGCCGTAGGCATGATAGAGTAACTGGCAGGCCTGTCGTGCCTACGGCACTTTGTAACCTTTTTTTTATTTTTTCTACCAATCTATAGCCTCTACGAGGCTTTTTAACTAACTCCCAACGAATTAAAAGTTATTAATTTTTTACTACCGAAAAATGCCCAAAACCGTAAACCCACAATTCCAAACCCAAAACCGATTTCAGTATCTTTGCAGCGGAGTAAAAAATATGAGTAAAAAAGGAAAAGTTTTAATGGCTATGAGTGGCGGTATAGATAGTACCGTAGCGGCTTTAATGCTTCACAAAGAAGGTTATGAAGTGGTGGGTATTACCATGAAAACATGGGACTATGCGGCCAGCGTGGGCACCACCGGAAAAAAAGAAACCGGCTGCTGCAATCTGGATAGTTTTAACGATGCCCGGCAGGCAGCCGTGCAGCATGGTTTTCCGCATTTTATTTTGGATATACGGGAAGAGTTTGGCGACTTTGTAATTGAAAATTTTGTAGATGAATATATTGCCGGCCGCACACCCAATCCCTGTGTAATGTGCAACACCCATATTAAGTGGCGGGCCCTGATGAAAAGGGCCGATGCATTGGGCTGCGATTTTATTTCTACCGGGCATTATGCACAGGTACATCAGCATACTAACGGCAGGTATTTTATCCGTAAAGGTATTGATGATACAAAAGACCAAAGCTATGCCCTGTGGGGTTTACAGCAGGACCTGTTGAGCCGCACCATTTTACCATTAGGCACTTATCATAAAAAAGACATCCGCCAATTAGCGCATGATTTTGGTTATCCCGAACTGGCAAAAAAGAATGAGAGCTACGAAATTTGTTTTGTACCCGATAACGACTACCGTGGTTTTTTAAAACGTAAAGTTGAAGGACTGGAAGAACGTGTAAATGGCGGAAATTTTATTGACAAAACCGGTAAAATTCTTGGTCAACATAAAGGATATCCTTTTTACACAGTAGGCCAACGTAAAGGTCTGGATATAGCCTTGGGCCGCCCCGCTTTTGTAACCGAAATTTTACCCGAAACCAATACCGTTGTTTTGGGCGAAGAAACTGATTTAAACCGCACCGAAATGAAGGTAACCGGCCTTAACTGGATAAAATATGATGGTATTACCGACGGTATGGAAGCCACAACCAAAATAAGATATAAAGATAAAGGTGCATTAAGTAACCTCTACACATACCAAAATGGGGTAATTGTACGTTTTTATGACGATGTTAAAGGTGTTGCCCCTGGCCAGAGTGCTGTTTTTTACGAAGGAGATGATGTAATTGGCGGCGGAATCATACAGCGGGCGGAGCAGCTTTTTACCACATAAATGTATCTATATTTGTAACATATTTCAACTTATGAGAAAAATTTTTCTTTTTATAACAATCATTGCTGCAGTGTTTTTTGCATCCTGTAATAAAAGTTCTGAAATATTTGAAGCAGGTACAGTAAAAGAATATTCGCCATTGATAATTGGCAAATACATTACCTATAATCTCGACTCAACCGTTTTTATAAACTTTGGAACAAAAGATACGGTTATTAAATACCAGGTGAAGCACCAGGTAGATGCATTAATTATCGACAACCTGGGCAGGCCGGCTTACCGCATCATACGTTATATACGTAAAACGGCCGCCAATCCCTGGAATCCGGATAATACTTTTATGGCAGTGCCTACTGATTTTGCAATGGAGTTTATTGAAAACAATATGCGGTTTCTGAAGCTTAAAGGGCCTGTAAGGGATGCATATACCTGGAAAGGAAATTCTTATATTGATACGTACTCGTTAAATTCCAATGTTAAATATTTAGACGATTGGAATTATACTTACGATAGCGTAAATGTCCGTAAAACAATTGGCACATTCACGCTCGACAGCACCATACATGTGGCACAACGCAATGAAGTAATCGGTAATCCTGCAGATGCTAATTCGTACAGCGAAAGAAATTTCAGTTCAGAAAATTATGCAAAAGGTCTTGGGCTTGTTTATCGTAATTTTTTACACATAGAGTATCAGCCAGCCAGGCCAGGCGTTGGTGCCTACAGGGTTGGTTATGGTGTAAAAATGACGATGATAGATCATAATTAAACAGCCCCACCTATCCTCCCCGCCGGGGAGGGAAACCTGGAAGATTTTAGCGGAAATATTTTGGGGATATTTATAGATTTTGGATAAAGTCAGCTTCCGAAACCTAATTACAAATTCCCAAACCCTAATTACTTCTTCAGGCAGAAAGTTGAAAAATCTGTTCCCGGTATTTTATCTGCTCCTAATTGATTAAGCATGGTTACCAATTGACCGCGGTGGTAAGTAGCATGATTGAATACATGCTGTAACATCTGGTAAACGGACATTTTAATTTGTTCTTTATTGCGAATGAAGGCAAATACATGCACAAGCTGGTTTTCAGTGGCATTATCAATCCAGTCTTTAAATTGTTGGCTTTGTTTTGTCAACGCATGGGTCATTTCAGCAAAGGTTCCGGTAAATGCAGTGCTTTCCAAAACAATGTTCTCTACCAGCTTTAACCGCTTCCACCATACTTCTTCGGCCAGCCACATGTGCTGTACAGTTTTGTAAATAGAAGAGAAACTATTTACGATTTCCCTGTCTGTAGTTCCATCAGGCATTTTGTTGGCTTTGTCAATTAAAAGACCGGTTGCCCAAATATTATAAGCGGCATATTGTTGTAATAATTCCTTCATGGTTTTATGTACTTTTGATTAAAGCTGCAAAGCGCAGGTAAAATTATCAATTAAAATATATGCAAGAGAAAAAATTTCCTTACAGCGGTTTCAGTTCGGTTGCCATTCATGGTGGTGGAGAGCAGGATCCCAATTATGCCCACCTTACACCCATTTATGCAAGCAGCACCTATATTTTTGATGAAGCAGAACAGGGCATGCGCAGGTTCAGCGGCGAAGAAAAAGGATATATCTATAGTCGCTGGGGAAACCCAACCATCACCGAAGCCGAAGAAAAAATTGCAGCACTTGAAAGTTTTGGTATTGCTAATGAAGATGGAAACCCACTTGCATTAAAAGCCATCTTACACGCCAGCGGCATGGCTGCCATAAGCACTTTAATGATTGGCACTTTAAAAACCGGTGATAAAATTTTATCGCATTACTCATTATACGGCGGCACGCAGGAACTGCTTGAAAAACTTTTACCGCCATTGGGCATTGAAGTAATAATAACCGACCTGCGGGATTTAGATAAAGCTGCCGCAGCATTGTATGCAAATGAAAAAATAAAAATGTTTTACCTGGAAACACCTGCCAATCCTACGATACAGTGTGTAGATATTGAAGCACTAACCAGGTTGGCGAAGACCAAAAATTTAATTGTTGCAGTTGATAATACTTTTGCTACTCCTTATCTGCAACAGCCATTTAAATACGGTGTTGATTATGTAATGCACAGCACTACTAAATTTTTAAACGGTCATGGTACTGCCATTGGTGGTGTATTAATTGGTAAAGATATGGAGCTGATGAACGGCCACATCACCAAAATACATCGCCTGTTGGGTGGCAACAGCAATGCCTTTGATGCTTTTTTACTTACGCAGGGGATGAAAACGCTGGAAGTGCGTATGGAGCGTCATTGCCACAATGCCATGGAAGTTGCAGGGTTTTTAGAACAGCATCCGGCAGTAAGT
>JBKJLT010000130.1:0-3149 GCA_046596765.1 Ferruginibacter sp.
ATACCTGTATTTAATGCAGAAGCTTTACCCCCATTGGGCTTTTTAAATACTTTTACTTTGTTATTACCATTGAAAGTATCCTGTACAATTTTAAACGTATTGTCTTTGCTGCCGTCATCTACAAAAATTACCTGCATATTGGCATAATCCTGTTGCAATAAACTTTGTACTGTTCTGGCTGCATTAACTTCTTCATTAAATGCCGGTACAATAATACTTACCAACGGCTGCCCGGTAAAAAGAGTGCCTGGTACCATGTTTTTTTCTTTTCTTTTTTGCAGCCATGCCAGCAAAGCCATTAATATCATCCGGCCAATTGATAAAAAAATACCGATGAGAAATAAGGAGAAGATAATTTTACCGGCCCAGTAAATAAACTGCAGAAAAAAATAATTGAACGAATTTCCAAAACTGTTTTTTACAGGGGGCATTACATCATTTTTTGTTTTACCCATTAAATCGGCTACCGTGGTAAACACACAACCTTTATCCCTGAAATATTTTATAATTCGTGGCAATGCATCTACGGTTGCCTGCCTGCTTTCGCCGCCGGCATCGTGCAGTAAAATAATATTGCCGTTTCCGTCTTCAGCAATTCTTATTGTTTTAGCAACGATAGAATCTGAATTATTTCTTGCATCCCAGTCGTTGGGGTCAATACTTTCGCCAATGGTAACGTAATTATCTTTTTTACTGCGGGCCAGTGGTTCTATTTCATCAAAAGTCTGTGGTTCGCTATCAGCATTAAAAGGAGCCCTGAACAAAATGGTAGAATGATTGGTTACTGCTTCAATAAGCAACCTGGTGGCTTTCATTTCTATTTCGGCCCTTTCGGGGCTCATGGTAGCAATGTTATGATGGGTAAAAGTGTGGTTGCCAATTTCGAAACCATCTTTATAAATTCTTTTTAATAATGGCAGGTTTTGCTCTGCGGCCAGCCCAACAATAAAAAAAGTGGCGGGTACTTTTTCTTTTTCCAGGATGTCTAAAATTTGTGGAGTGTATTTACTTGATGGGCCGTCGTCAAAAGTTAAAATAATCTTATGCCCGGGCCCAATATCGCTGGCATCTTCTCCTGTTTTTTCGTACACATAACCCGAGGGCAACTGTGTGTAAACCTGTTCGGCTACCAATTGCTCGGCAGTGTCTATTTCTAATTTTATTTTTCCTGGCTGCGGGCTGCCTAAAATGTTTAATATCTCACCACCTGCCTGACCAACCCAGGATGGTTTTTGATTGATGTTAATTGGCGTTTGTGTAAGTAAATTAAAGTTGAAAGGATTTTTTTGTAAATCAACATTGTTAAGATCCCGGTGATAAAAACTCCATATCCTGGGATCTTCGCTTCCCATTCGCCAAAGCGCCGTGCCTGCTAGGCCGTACTCATCGGCAAAGCGCATCATGTTAAAAGTGGTAGCTGCATCTGTAAACCATACTTCATGTTTTATTACAGGGCTGTTTTTGTCGTACAGTTTTTCGGTATAGCTATAATGAAGGTTGTAATTGTCATTATCAAAATCAATAACCGCATTCGAAATTCTTGCCTGGTCAATAGCTTCGGCATACGTGCAGGTTTTAACTTCTTTTTTAGTTTCTCCGTTTTTGTCTGTCCAGCTTGTCCAATCATAACCATACCCTGCCAGGCCGAGTATTATTTTTTTACTGTCCATTTTTTTTGCAGCCTGGTCAACTGCATCTTCCACCCATTTCTGATCTGATATTGGCCCCGCTGCTGTTGAATTACTGAACTCATCATAGGCCATCAGGATAACGTAATCGTTATAATCTGATAATTTTTCAAAGTCATAATCATTATTCATGGCACTTACATCCTGTGAAACCAGTAGGTTTTTTTGGTGCAGCGCATTGTATAAATTTTTTTGAAAACGGGTAAGAGGCTTATTGGTAGTTTCTTTTATTTCTTCAAAATCAATGTTAATACCCTGAAAATTATAGGTGAGCAAAGTGTCGATAATCTGCTGAATAAATTTATGCTGCTTAGTGGTATCATTTAAAATTGTATGAATAAGATTGCCGTCAAAGTCAGGAGCCGGTTTTCCTTCCTTATCCCTTTTAGAAGAATTGAAGTTGGTAAGCATAGGCATTATACGCAGATTTTTATGCCTCATCTGTGCAAGCCCAGCACTGTCTATTCTTGTTTGTAGTTTAATGTTGTTGTTGGTATCTATAAAAAACCATTCCGGGAAAATGGTATTTATTTTATCGCCGTACCGTTCAAGCGAAGGGATAGATTTACTGCCAGACCATGGTGTGTAAAATGCGCCCCGTATAAATTGCCCAGATGTTTTTGGGGAAGATTTTATTTGTTTTAAACGAAATTCCTCTGTTTCTTTTTTTGCCAGGTATTCTTTAAAACCCTTAATTTTTTTATTATGGTAAGATGGTAATTCGCTGCTGTTTTGATTGCTATAATAATTGCCGGAACTTACAACAGTAGCTGGATTTTTAGCTAATGTGATGGCAAGCATTACAACGCCGAGGATAAATACGGAAATAAAGAACATGATCCGTCCGGTCCACTTTATTTTTTTCCAGCGGGAAGTATTATTAGTTTGAAAAACCTGAGTAATATTATTACCCATTAAAAATCGTTTTGAGAAGCTGAGATGTAAAACTGCATCTTGTTTCGTGAATAAAAATACAGTTAACAGTATATTAACCAGGCTTTGGTACAAAAGAGAAGCCCTTGTAGAAACAAGGGCCGTTACCAAAACTAACTGCTTATGAGAAATTTTAATTAATCGTTTTTAGATACAGCTTTATTTTTTCTTTCTTCACTTTTAACTTAACACCGCTGTAATATTTATATAAACGCAAAAGCGGTGCCAATAGTTTTAATAATTCTGTTAAGTTTTTCATAATGCAGGCTTTTTTATAAAAAACTAATAATTATGTAACAAAAAAGGGAAATTATTATTTTTAAAAGAACTGTTTCATCCTTTTTTAAGTTTAAGAAAAAACTTCTAAAAGGAATATAGTAATAGACTTTTACAAAGCCAGGGGTTTAATACAAATAAAAAAGCACGCTGAAAATCAGCGTGCTATAACATTTTTTTAAGAAATTACTATTTTATAAAGCCTTTGATGAGATCCATTAAACCACCGCCACCATTTTTTTGCTGCTGGTT
>JBKJLT010000252.1:0-7013 GCA_046596765.1 Ferruginibacter sp.
TTGATACCAACCATACAAAGCAAACTCCCCAACATTGGCACCACCATTTTTACTGTAATGAGTGTGCTTGCCAACGAACACAAAGCTATCAACCTGGGCCAGGGTTTTCCGGATTACAATATGAGTGAAGTACTAATAGCATTGGTTAACAAAGCCATGCAGAGTGGACACAACCAATACGTACACATGAACGGGCTGCCCGCACTACGTGAACAACTGGCCGAAAAAATTGAAGGGCTTTATTCAACCCCGATTAATTCCGAAACAGAAATAACCATTACACCCGGTGGCACTTATGCCATATACACAGCACTCACCACCATACTACAACCCGGCGATGAAGTAATTGTTTTTGAGCCTGCTTACGATAGTTATATACCCAACATTGAAATTAACGGAGCTGTGCCGGTTTTAATTCCGTTGGTTTACCCCGATTATAAAATTGATTGGAACCTGGTGAAACAAAAGATAACACCCAAAACAAAACTCATCATGCTGAATACGCCACACAACCCAACGGGTGCAGTGTTAGGTGCAGATGATATTGTGCAATTGCAAAGCATTGTAAAAGGCACCGGCATTTTTATTTTGAGTGATGAAGTATATGAACATCTGATCTTTGATGGTAAGCAACACGAAAGTATGATGCGTTATCCCGACCTGTACGAAAGGAGTTTTGTTTGCTTTTCGTTTGGTAAGGTTTACCATTGCACTGGCTGGAAGCTTGGCTACTGTATTGCCCCGCCGGCATTGACGAAAGAATTTAGGAAAGTACACCAGTTTAACTGCTTTACCTGCAACAGCCCGGTACAGTTTGCGCTAACTGAATTTTTAAAGCAGAAAGAAAACTATTTACAACTGGGGGCTTTTCTGCAGCAGAAACGGGATTACCTGAAAACGCTGATGCAGCAAACAAAATTTAAACCACTACCATCTTACGGCAGTTATTTTCAGCTATACAGCTATGCTGATATTACAGATGAAAACGAAAAAGATTTTGCCATTCGTTTAACAAAAGAATATGGCGTAGCCACCATACCCACATCGGCATTTTATAAAAATAACCAAGATAATAAAGTGCTGCGCTTTTGTTTTTCTAAAAATGAAAGTACACTTGAAGAAGCTGCCAACCGGTTGATGAAATTGTAGGTGTCTGGCCACTACGAACAGTTTTTAATTTTCAGATTATTTACTACTCAGCCGTCTCTTAAATTTTCAGGGTATTTGTAGTGGCCTGACACCTGTAACAAAAAATCCTGCAAAAAATTATCCGCCATCTTACATAATTCCCACATTATCTTATTTACCATTATACTTTCATATATTATGGAACGTTTTTTGAATCTACCTAAGAAACAAAAGAAGAATATTATGAAAACAGTCAATTATATATGCGCTGCTTTAATGCTTGCATTTACCATGGCAGCATGCTCTACACCGGTACATGTTGCCAAAGACGATTCTGCGGATCTAAGTAAATACAAAACATACATGTGGGTAGATACCCGGTATAATCAAAATGATAATACAAAAAGGCCAACAGCTTATGCAGATATTAGTGTGAGAAATGCGGCGAATGCAGAATTAAAAAATGCAGGATGGACAGAAGTGTCGAATGATCCGGACATTCTCGTAAGCTATGATGTGCTTGTGCAGAATACTACAGCACGAAAGTCGGACCCGGTATATACACAATCTTATACCCGTACATATTACAACCCCCGGTTAAAAAGATGGAGTAATATTTATTATCCTTCGGAATTTTTGGGATATAATAATTATGAAGTGCCGCTTACTGAAGGAACCATAACCATTACATTGACCGATGCAAATACAGATAAAGCTGTTTGGCAGGGATGGACAACGGAAGATTTGAATTACAGCCGCATTACACCAGAAGAGATTACAGTAAGTGTACACAATATTTTCAGTAAGCTTAATGTGGCGAAGAAATAATTTTATGTACCGCAAGAATTATCAATGAGTAAAATTATTCTGCAGTTGTCGGGTCAATAATTGTCATTACTTCGCTTACTGAGTTGGCAGGAAATCCTCCCTGCTTTGCATGTTCACGAACCATTTCTTCATCAGGAGCAATATAAACACAATAAATTTTATCGCCTGTTACATAGCTATGCAACCACTGAATTTTTGGCCCCATATTACTAAGTACCCCGCAAGATGTTTTGGAAATACCTTTTAATTGTTCTGCAGTTAATTTGCCAGCTCCTGCAATTTCTCTTTCAATAACATATTTTGGCATGTGATTATTTTTAATTCCTACTCGTAAGGCTTTTCGGATTTGCCCCGTTTTTTGAAATGGTTTCTGGCCTCCATTATCGTACAATGAATTTAAAGAATAAATTTCGCTTGAGAGTTATTTTCCGAAAAAATATTATTAGGGGTGAATTTGCTGGTGAGTCATTTGGCTTGCGTGTGAGTGGGGGAACTTCTGCATTTGCGAAAAACCAACGTTGAAATAAATAAATTTATTGAGTGATTGGCGTTTCCATGTAAAATGCCTCCAGCCATTTTCCATTACGCTTTACATAATTTACAGATGCACGAATTTTTGAAGTAAGTTTTTTACCTCCACACTCACCGTCCTGAATTGCTGTGTAAGTTAAAAGAATTACCTGCTCATTAAGCATTACAAACTTGAAATTATCCAAAAAGAAGCTATTTACATTACAATCAATCGGAATTTATCGATAAAAATTCCCCGGTAGTATTAGTCTTAAACCATTCGGCATCTTTATTTTTCCAGGCATTCCAACCAGTTTTTTCAAGGGCAATAATTTTTGCCTCCAGCTTTGCGGCTTTTGATATTATAGTTTGTGCGAAAGGTGCGGTATTAAAAACCAGCGTAACAAATAAGATACTTAATAACTTTTTCATTATAAAATTATTTGCTTTTAAATGCTGAATAATGTTGAACAAGTTATTGATTTTAAAAGCAAAAACTTTAAATGGTATGAAGTAAGAATAAATTGCAGGAAGCTCTTATAAATATATGCAAGGCTTTCTGTAGAATAACATAGATTCTAAACACGATTTTTTTTTATTTGTGGAGAATGCTGCGACTCATCGTCGTTGGTCGGAGACACAACGACGGCGAAGATGGGTGTTGAGATTAGGGCGAAGACCAGCGGCGGCGAAGACACAACGACGGCGAAGATGGGTGTGGCGATTGGGGGGAAGACCAACGGCGGGGAAGGCAATACTTTTATGTGTGGCAGGTTATTTTGTCAAGTATTTCTAATTTCTCCTTTTACCACCTATTCGTATAGGCATTCCAATTGAAAAGGATGTGCCCGAACCATACGATTTGATATTATTTTGATAAATATTTCCATTGTATTGTGAGCTGAATGTGGCCTGAGCAGAATGGTTACCGAAATTCCAATTTTTCATACCGGATATAAAAAACCATTGCTTCCTGTTTTTACCAATATATAGATTTCCACCAGTTAGAAATGAAAAGTTTCCGCCGCCCGAATTAATTTCTTTTAAAGTAGAAGTTCCGCCACCAATGCTTCCATTTCCGCCATAATTACTTAAAATGTTATACCCCAATCCTACCATTGGTTGTAATTGAAAAAATAATCCTTTATTAAACTTAACGCTATTTTTTTCAATTTCGTTATTGAGAATTGAATTAAAGTAAATTGGTTTGGTAAGGAATTGATAACCTAATTCTATTCTCGGAATAGTACTGGATGAAGTCATTTTTCCAATGGAATTAAGATTGTCGTATGTTTTTATTGATATGCCATGATTAGCAGTTGATATACCAATAAATAATCCATGCCCTTTCTTGTTGTCTATATATGCCCGCAGGCTACCGGAAAAATTAGTCTGGTATTGACGGTTTGTACTTAAAACAGGGCTGGAGCCTTCAACTGTAGATAAAGTTGTTTGCAAACCTGCTGAGGGTAGAAGTACAACCGTTTGCGCCAGCATAATTTCAACAACGAATAAACTTGATAAACTGAGGATTACTAATTTTCTCATAAATAGGGTTTTGATATGAAATTTAAAAATAAGAATGGAAAATAGAAAATATGTTTTAAAGTGTTAGTATTAGCATATTTATAACATTCTTAAGATTTTACAATATTATCTTTCTAACCTGAGTAAGGTTGAAGAAAATAGAAAAAAGAAGAAAAATTTTTGTTTTGGAAAACATTAAGTTATTGAATATGTAAATTATGAACTGAAAGATATTGTTATGTAACCGGTTATTTAAATCAGGAGGCTATAACAGTTTAATCATTCTTCCCTAAAAAGCCATTTATAAAAAAAAGCCATGACGAAATAAATCTAATCTTAATAGTACGATTTAACTAACAAAAATTAATAGCTGCTTACACAAAGCTGAGGTTAATAGGGTTTTCTTTTTTTAAAATATTAATGGTTACGTGATGTCGTTTTAACTTGCCACCAACGGTTGAGTAAGAGAGTGAGCGTGGCGTAAGCCCACGTTGGTACTAAAATTCGTCGTTGGTCAGAGACACAACGACGGCGAAGATGGGTGTGGCGATTGGGGGGAAGACCAACGGCGGGGAAAAAGAACTTATCATCAATGACTATTTGTGATGATGCTTACTTTTTTTATAATGCTCGTTTAAAAGGTCAACTCCAAAATCACCATTATAATCACGCCAAACAATATGAATGTGATTGGCATTGTGAGTAGTATTATCAAACTCTATTAAAAAAGTCTTTCCTTGGATTCTGTAATAATGTGGTACTCCTGTTATTAAACCTCCTCCCCATCCAAATTTTATTTGATTAAAATCTTCGGATACAATTCGTTTCATTCTCATCTGTGCTATTTCAGTTGGCATAGAAGAAAGATGACAAGCAATTAATTTGTTTAAAATGTCTTTTTGTTGAGATGTCAAGTGTTTGGCTAATATCCCAACAGGGGGAAGGGGTCCAACTTGAGAAGAATTTGAAGTAACGATATCGTTAAATGCTTTTAATTGAAAAATTGCTTTTGATTTTTGCTCACTTGTAAGCATATTTATTAATTCAAATCCAATATCTTCTTCGTCTTTTATTATTCGCCTACCTTTATTTTGTCCATCTTTTATTTCAGCAGGATAGACTCCAAAAAAGATTGGTGAGAACGCTAATTTACCATCTACAATAGTAAAATTGAGAGCAATGTGATGTCCACTAAATTTCCACCCCCAAACACTGTCTTTTCCTGGAGTACCATAAAATGCCAAAAAATAATTTTCAGGTATCCGATGTATTATGTTGGGCTCTAACTGTTTTAAATAATACTCATTATTCATGATTTCCTGAGTTGTTGAAAAACCTTTGTCACTTAAGAAACTCTTAAGTAAGGCATAAATATTATTCTTTTGTGAGCTATCTAAGTCCTTTAAACAAACGCCCTTTCTAGGAATTAAACTTGGCGGAAGGTAATTCCAATCATATCTTGACATTTCATCAAAAGGAAAAATAGATTTTGCCTTTTGTATGCTGTCTAAAGAATTAATACATGTCAATGCAGATGAAAAGTCTACATTAATATTCTGTGCTGTTAAAGTAAAGGGAATAAATAAAAGCAAATAAAATATTTTCATTGAAAGTAAATTTTGTAGTTAAGATTGCCGCTAACTCATAAATTTACGGCACCTATTGTCTAAAATAAAATTGATTCTCAACAAAAAACTATACAAATTGGTTTGGCATATTAATACATGCTGTTCCTACAATAACTCATACAACCCCTCAATCTCTCCCTCGTCATTTGCTTTTCCCAATCAGGACCCAGGGCGTTTTCCCAAAGGGGTTTCATACCCAGCTATTAAAGCAAATCTTTTTGGAAATACTTGTTGTAAAAAATTATTTCGCAAAATCTCTAAGAATACCATCAATAGAAAGGTCTTCGTCAATTAAAGGCCAATGTATTCCGTAACCCGAAGGGGAAATTTTGTACATCTCTCTCTCTATCTCAGTTGCAGATTTAAGTTTAGCAGATAATTTATCCAATGGAATTATAAGTTCATTACTGTCAATATTGAGAATAATAAAATCCTGATTGAAATGAATTTTTTCTATTTTATGTGTAGTTATCATTTTATCTTTTTAAAATCTACAACAATTCATACAACCCCCTCAACCTTTCCCTCGTCATCTGCTTTTCCCAATCTGGCCCCAGGGCATTTTCCCAAAGGGGTTTCATGCCCAACGATACGTTTATCATCTTATCAAAATCTTCATCGCTTAAATTGGCGCAAATGTTTTTAGGTATATCAATGTTGTTTTTCTCCACCATGTATTTAAATTCTTTAACGCCTTCGGGGTAAAATTCTTCCAGCTTATCAAAAACAATGCAATTGCCAATACCATGTTTGGTGCCCAGCAAATAACTAAGGCCATAACTTACTGCATGTGCCACACCTACCTGGCTGTAGGCAATGCTCATGCCACCGGCGTAAGATGCCATCATAAGTTTATCATCGCTCTCGGCATCCCAACCGGTTTTGTTTACATACACTTCCCTGCAAAGCTGCAATGCTTTTTCGCCATAGCTTTTGCTGAACTCGTTTAAAAAAGTGCCGGTTAAACTTTCAATGCAATGTATATAGCAATCCATGCCGGTGTAAAAGCGTTGGTTGGCTGGTGCATCGGCAGTTAATTCGGGGTCTAAAATTATCTGGTCAAAAGGTGTAAAGTCGGAGTTCATGCCAAGCTTTTTTGTAGGTCCGGTGAGTACGGTTGTGCGGCTTACCTCAGCACCGGTACCACTAAGTGTTGGTATACCTACTTTATATACTCCGGCATTTTTCACCAGATCCCAGCCCTGGTAATCGGCGCTGCTGCCGGGGTTGTTCATCATTAATGAAACGGCTTTGGCAAGATCCATGGTGCTGCCTCCGCCAATACCTATTACGCCGCTTACAGTACTAAACTCTTCTTTAAGCTGGTTGGCCAGGCTGTCAACATAGGTTGTCTTGGGTTCGCAGGTTACATCAACATAAATTATTTTGTCG
>JBKJLT010000332.1:0-2725 GCA_046596765.1 Ferruginibacter sp.
CAGGGAATGCCTTGCAAGAGAATTTATAGAAGAGATGCAGTTAAAAGTAAAAGTTACCGATCATATTTACACAACCGATTTTTACCAGCAAAGTGCTTTTAATGCAGCACACCAGATCATCTCCATTTATTATTTTGCCGAAGCATTGGAACCGATAACTGCCCCCCTGCGCAGCAAGGCTTTTGATTTTGATGCAACGCAATTAAAAATGTATGAAGAAACCGGTGAGACAGAAACCTTCCGCTTTATTGATTGGGAAGATCTTTCGGAAGAAACAGTAAGTTTACCCATTGATAAGATAGTTGTGAATTTATTAAAAAATGTGAAGTAAAAATATTTCGCTCAAATTTTGAACTGCTGAAATAAATATTACTTTTACAAAACAGACGATAACTGGATTTCAACCTTAGTAGAAAAAAATCAATTTCATCATATTCCAACCTTATTACCTTATTCTCCAATAAAATGAAAATAGAGTATAACAATTTATACACCCACTTTATTTTTACAACCTTACATCGCCTGCCTGTAATTAAAGAACAATACAGGGAAAAAATTGAAAAGTATATTACGGGTATTGTAAACAATAATCATTCAAGGTTGTATGCCATATATGCCAATCCCGAACATGTTCATATACTCGTTTCACGTTCGCCAAAATTATCTGAAGAAAGACTTGCCAATATTATTGCAGAAAGTTCACAAGATTTTATCAATCAGAATAAACTGTGCGAAGGGCAATTTGCATGGCAGGAATCTGCTTCGGCATTTTCTGTATCAAAATCGGATGTTGATAAAGTTTGTAAATACATATTTAACCAGCCAGAATATCACAAAAAAGTAGGATTTAAAGAAGAGTATGATGAGTTTATAAAGTTTTATCAAAAAACATTGCTTCCTTTTGAGAAGCGTTAGTTTTAATAAGGCAATAAGGTTGGATTATGCAATGACATGTTTTCTACTAAGGTTGAAGACAAACTAATTATTCCAGTTCCGTCGATACATATGAAATTCTTAAACAAATACAAAAATGATAACAACTGATAATTTTTTTGAACAGGAAATCTTACTACAGAACGACCGCTCAAAACTGGAGCCCCTTACCGAAGCTCATTATGAACATTTGTTACCCATTGCACTGCACACAGAAATTTGGGAGTTTACCGGAGCCAAAGTAAAAAACGAAGCCGATTTCAGAAGATATTTTGATACTGCAATTGCCGAAAGAAAATCAGGCCACTCCTACCCATTTGCTATTTTTGATAAACAACAAAATCAATATGCCGGCTGCACACGTTACGCTAATATTTCTTTCCCTGATAAACGATTGGAAATTGGCTGGACCTGGTACAACCCTGCGTTGCAGCGAAGCGGTATAAATAAAGCAACAAAGATTCTTTTGTTAAGTTTTGGATTTGAGCAACTGTATCTAAACAGGATTGAACTAAAAACAAGCCTGCTCAATTTAAAATCGCAGGGAGCCATGCTTAAGATTGGTGCTGTAAAAGAAGGTGTTTTAAGAAGACATTCTATAAACGAAGAAGGCCTTGTAAGAGATACCGTATATTTTAGTTTTATAAAAGAAGAATGGACTCAAATAGAATCAACCATCTTTAAAGAATTTACAAACCTCCCATAAAGCCACTAAGTACACAAAAAATCTTTGTGGCCTTCGTACCTTTGTGGGAAAATAATCAACTTAAAAAAAATAATTTATGAAAAGATTACTCTGCTTCTTTTTTATCATTAGCATGGTCAGTTGTAATAATCAACCTGAAAAAATTGAAAATGCTGCAACCCGTGATCTGTACAAAGAAGTACAAACCGGTGGCGTTAAAATAATTCCTATTGAAACACCCAAAGGTAAATTCAATGTTTGGACAAAAAGCATCGGCAACAATCCCAAAATAAAATTGCTGCTTTTAAATGGCGGTCCCGGTGCCACACATGAATACTTTGAATGCTTCGAAAGTTTTTTATTGCCCGAAAATATTGAGCTCATCTATTACGATCAACTCGGTTGCGGCCTCAGCGATAATCCAAAAGACACCAGCATGTGGGATTTGGGAAGGTTTGTAGAAGAAGTGGAACAGGTTCGGAAAGCATTGAATTTAAATAAAGATAATTTTTATTTACTCGGCCATAGCTGGGGCGGTATTCTTGCCATGCAATATGCTTTAAAATACCAGGACAACCTGAAAGGCCTTATCATCAGCAATATGATGAGCAGTTGCCCGGCTTATGGAAAATATGCACAGGAAGTTTTAGCTCCACAGTTCGATCAAAAAATATTAGATACCATCAGGCAGATAGAAGCCAAAGGCGATTTTGCAAATCCAAAATATATGGAGCTGCTGATGCCTAATTTTTATGCCAAACATATCTGCCGCCTTCCTTTAGATAAATGGCCCGAACCCATGACCCGCTCGCTAAACAAAATAAACCAGAGTTTATACGTTACCATGCAAGGGCCAAGCGAGTTTGGCATTGGCGGAAATTTAATAAACTGGGATGTAAGCAAAGATCTGCCAAAAATAAAAACCCCTACGCTAACCATTGGCGGCACACATGATACCATGGACCCGGAGCACATGAAATGGATGAGTACACAGGTAAAGCATGGCCGCAACATTACCTGCCCCAACGGCAGCCACATGAGTATGTATGATGATCAGAAAAATTATTTTCCGGGGTTGATACAGTTTATTAAAGATGTAGATGGCGG
>JBKJLT010000566.1:0-13945 GCA_046596765.1 Ferruginibacter sp.
TTCACGAACTTCAAAACAAAATGCCCGGTAAATCAGAAAGATTTGCCGGGCATTTTTTTATGGTCCCACGTCACCGTCTGACCATAATCACACATGGTCAGACGAGGGCGTCAGACCATGTGTGATTACGCAAATTTCTTTGCGTCTTCTAAAAACTTAGCCAATCCAATATCGGTTAAAGGATGTTTTAATAATCCGAGGATAGAATCAAGCGGGCAGGTACAAACATCAGCACCGGCTTCGGCACATTTGATAATGTGTAAAGGGTTGCGAATTGATGCAGCCAGTATTTCTGTCTTGTAACCTTGTATAGAAAATATCTGGCGCATCTGGTGTATCAGTTCCATCCCATCCCAACCACTGTCATCTACCCTTCCCAAAAAAGGCGAAACATAAGTTGCACCGGCCTTTGCAGCCAGTATTGCCTGGCCTGCACTAAAGATAAGCGTACAGTTTGTTCTTATACCATTATCGGTAAACCATTTTAATGCTTTAATACCATCTTTTATCATCGGTACTTTTACAACAATGTTCGGATGAATGGCTGCCAGTTTTTTCCCTTCTGCAATAATACCATCAAAATCTGTTGAAATGACTTCGGCACTGATATCGCCGTCAACCATTTCGCAAATGGTTTTATAATGCGCCATAACTGCATCCTGGCCTTTAATGCCTTCCTTAGCCATTAATGACGGGTTGGTAGTAACGCCATCTAAAATTCCAAGGTCGTTTGCTTCTTTAATCTGATCTAGATTTGCGGTATCGATGAAAAATTTCATAAGTAGTTAATATTAAAGATTGAATATGTTTTTGCATGGCAAATGTAAAATAATTGAAAGACTATAATTTAAAAGTTATCAATTAAATGTACACAGTAAATGTAATAAGGGTTTAAAAGCCTATCCTGAGCGTAGTCGAATGGAGAGTTAGGGGCATAAAAAATGGCAAGTTACTTACATCGCACCGCTCAACCATCTACCCTTGCTACCTTCCGGTCCTGGGGGAGTTCAACAGGAGCTGGCCGTATAAGACTTGCCGGGGCAAAGATAAGGGATTAGGAATAAGGAATGTAAAATAAGGAATGAGAAATAAGGAATCAGGAATTGGGGGCTAACAGACAACAGCTAATTGCTATCAGCTTTCTACCTAAAAGCTTATCCCCGGTTTATCCGATCTTGAATTTACCTTACCAACTCCAATCAACTGATCAGTGCGGTCAGTAAAGGATTTATAGTACATCAATATAGTGTAGCTATTCTCTGTTTCCCAATAATCGCCTTCCAGGTCTCGCCGGGTGGCGGTATTATTTTTATCAACAGCTATGTAGGTATAATTATAATATCCCTGTTTCAAAAAAGCTGTGCATTCGTACACACCCTTTTCTGCATTAAAAACCATTCTTGTTTTATCGTTAAACTCATAATTGGTTAACTGGCCCGCCAGGTAAATTTCTTTATCGGCATAAGGTATACCATTTGGAGCGGCTAAGCTAAAGTGTACGGTAGCAAAATCGCCCTGCCAGTAAGGGTTAATGGTTTCGTATGTTTCAACCAGGTACATACCGTTCAGGTCTCTGAAATAAACGTAGCGCTGCGCACTTCTATCCGCATCTGTAAACAGGTACATATCTGTTGCCGTCTTTTTATAATCAGCTTTTTTTACCCGGTCGCTTTGCAGGCGTAAACTCCGCAAGTCGAGCCAGCGCCACTCCTTACCTGCGGGAAAAACCAGGTTGCTTTCCATGGAGTACTCAAGCGTATTACTTCTTACAAAAGTTGGTTTAATATCTTTTATTGAATTATCCCAGCGGTTATTTTGTAGTATCACCACTTTAATTTGCTGTGCCGCACTAAAGGTATTTAAGCCATTAATATTGGCATTAAACTGAACTTTCTGGTGTGTTTTATAAAGCTGCGGTGTAAATGGCTGTGTTATCTGCCCTCCTATTGAAGCTTTTTGATCCAACACCAGCATACGCCGGGTAAATGCCAGTTTAGAAGTATCGCCATCTAAAAAAACTTTTAAAATATAGTTACCCGACATGGTCAACGAAGTATTCCTGTCGGGCAATATAGCCTGGTAATGCGTGTATTTTGTTAAAGCAATGGACGAATACCGGTAAGTAGCAATACGCTGTTGCGTAAATCCTTTGGTATATAAAAAAGGGCTGAAGCCAACCGGTTTCCAGTCGTAATCGCAAAGCTGAAAACTGTAGTAATAACTTTTTACATTGGCATCCAGGTCATCAAAATTAAGTTCCAGTTGATCGCCACTGTTTATTTTATAAAGCGGCAGTGCTCCCTGGTCGCCATACATATGAAACCGCACAGCTTGTATATTTTCTTTATACACTGCATCTGTCATTTGAGAAAAAGCATTTGTGCTATAAAAAAAACAAATCGTTAAAAATAAATTCCACATATTTTTTTTGGTCCGGTCATAGGATACTTTGGTCATCATCGTGGAGCCTGTGCTGAGCGAAGCCGAAGCATCGCCCTCTTGTACTGCATTGCTTATTTCAACTTTTCCCATGTTATCTGTAATCATTAGGTTTAAATAAAATACTTTTGTAAGATACCAAAAATTGTACCGATTGAATGTTTCTGTGTTCATAGCAAAGCGTATTGCCTTTAACCGGCAAAAAACATTTTCCAGGTTCATCATCAGGCTGGCCATTGGCGCCACTGCCATAAGTGTGGCTATTATGATTGTTGCCATGAGCTTTGTAAATGGTTTTCAAAATGTGATAAGCAATAAGGTTTTTAGTTTTTGGGGACATATACGGGTGCTACAGGATGTACAGAACCGGGTAAGTATTGCTGAGGAATACCCAATTACAAAAAATGATACGGTTGAAAATTACCTGAGGGCTTTGCCACAGGTTAAATCAGTTGAACGTTATGCTACCAAAGCAGCCATGCTTAAATCGGGTAACGAAATTGTAAACGTACTTTTAAAAGGGGTTGATTCTTCTTTTGATTATGCTAGGTATAAACCTTTTATGCAGCAGGGCAAATGGATATCTTTCCCCGACAGCAGTTACAGCAACGAAATCAATATTTCGGCAACCACAGCCCGTGAATTAAATGTAAAGGTTGATGACAGTATAAGGATCTTTTTTTTTAGAAACGGCGAAACACCCAGGCAACGTAAAATAAAAGTTGCCGGCATTTTTAAAACATCCATTGATGAATATGATAAGAATTTTGCTTTAGGAGATATTAATATCATACGCAGGTTTAATGACTGGGAACCGGATCAGATTGGAGGCTACGAACTTTTTCTGCATAATTTTAAAGAAACAGACAGTATCAACAATTTAATTTATGCTGAATTGCCACAAACCTGGTACAGCAGAACTATTAAAGAAGTTTATCCCAATATATTTGACTGGCTGGGCCTGCAGGGACAAATAAAAAATATGCTGCTCATCATTATGATGGTGGTGGCAGTTGTAAACCTGATAACCTGTTTAATCATTCTGGTGCTTGAAAGAACGAGGATGACCGGCATACTGAAAGCCCTGGGCGCATCTGACTGGAAAGTACAGCAGATTTTTTTATACAACACTTCTTTAATTGCAGTTACCGGCATTTTGGCGGGAGCAGCAATTGGCCTGGGCATTTGCTGGCTCCAGGAAAAAACCGGCTTTATAAAGTTGGATGAAGAAGCTTATTACATGAGTACCGCACATGCAGATGTTGTGTGGTGGCAGGTTTTACTGATTTGCCTGGCTACATTGGTTGTTTCGTTTGCAACATTAATTATTCCTACACTGTTAATCAAAAAGATAAAACCTGTTAAGGCAATACAATTCAGGTGATACAGATATTTTTACATATTTTTTGAAGATATTGAGATATGGTAATTCAATTTTCTTTGCTCCGTAGGAGCAGTAGATTGGTAGAAAGAAAAGAAGGGGAATATTAAGTGCCGTAGGCACGATACTTAGAAAACCAGTTACGTACCTACGGCACGCCAAAAAATCCAGGAATTAAATCTTCTACCAGGCTTTTATGCCTAACGGCACGTTTAGGTTTCCAATGCTTTATAAAGGACAACATACCTATTTTACATGCGAAAGTATAATCCCTGTCGCCACCGCCGCATTCAACGACTCCGCTTCACCAATCCTGGGTATGGTAATTTTTTCAGTAACCAATTTCATCACTTCATCACTAACCCCATTAGCCTCATTGCCAATTATCAATATCCCTTCCTTTAATTTTCCAACATTGCTTATATTCTTACCTTCCAGCGAAGCTGAAAAAATTTTTACCCGTCCGAACGTTTCATCCGGGCGGGCTTTACTGTTTTGTTCTAACCATTCAACAAGGTTTGTATAAATCACATTTACCCTTCCCAAACTACCCATCGTACTCTGTACAACTTTTGCATTGTACATATCGGCACAACCAATTGAGCAAATTATATTTTCTATACCAAACCAATCTGCAATACGTATAATGGTACCCATGTTTCCGGGATCCTGAATGGTATCCAGCACCAGTGTAATTTTTGAGGCTGTTTCTATTTCAAAAACCGGTTTCCTTTTTTCAAAAACAGCCACAACATCATGGGCAGTTGATAAGGAAGATATTTTTTGAAGTTCAAAATTTTCTACACTGGTTATTACCGTATCATGCAGTGCCGAAAGCTGTTTGCTGTTTTCTGTTATCCAGTTATCTATGGCAAGAAGTTCTTTGCAAATAAATTTCCGGCTGTTTAGCAAATCCATCACTACCTTCGGCCCTTCGGCTAAGAACAATCCATATTCATCCCTGAATTTTTTGTGCTGCAAACTTTGGATATATTTGGTATGTGTTTTGCTTAACATCGTAGCTTTTAAAATTTTATGCAGGTTAACCCATTCATTAAATACAGATTTTTTCAGCAACCGATAGCTACCGGTTTGAAATGTACTTTTTTCCTTTGCTTATTTATTGCATCCTGCACCATTCCTAAAAAGTATCAAAAAGGCAAACCCTTTATCACCAAAAATAATATCGAAGTTACGGGTGGAAAATTTAACAAAGAAGAACGGGCAACTTTAAAAATAAGATTGAATGCCCAGTTGGATGACAGCTCCCGGATAAATACCATTGACAAATATTTTATAAGGCATATCATTGTAAGCCCTCCGGCTTACGATAGCAATTCGGCTGCTAAATCGGCTCGCAATATGGAAACTTCCATGCTGCACCTGGGTTATTATAAGGCCAAAGCAACCTTTAGTGCAGATACTATAAATGTTGGCAACCAGCAGCGGGTGCATGTTAATTATAGTGTAGAAGTAAATAAACCTACGCTCATTGATACATTCTCCTACATTATTCGCAGGCCCGATTTGCAAAAACTTGCTGTAGAAAATATCGACAAAACCTTAATTAAAGAAGGTAAGCCGGTAACCAAGGCTGCGGTGCTTGGCGAAATAAACAGGCTGGTTGATATGTATCGTAATAATGGTTATTATAAATTTACGGGCGAAGAACTGGTAATGCGTGGCGATACTACTGTGGCAGCATTAACGACAATTACCGATGATATTTTTGAACAGTTACGTTTACTGGCTGAAGCCCAGGCGGCAAGAGATTCTCCCACCATTAAACTGGCAGTAGTTTTAAAGGTGCCAAAAGACAGCAGCAAACTGAAACCGTATTACATCAACAATATTTATTTTTTTCCTGATTACAGAAATGGCGACAGTATTACCAGTAAAGATTTAACCGTAAGATACCTGTCGAGAAAGCGTTGTGATACCTGCAAAACTGATACAAACTTTGTAATGCTTTATCACAAAAATTTATTCAGGCCACGTTTCCTGATAAGAAACCTGTACCTGCGAAAAGGCAATTTATATAACCAGAATGATTTTTATAAATCGCTGAACAACTACTCTAGGGCCGGGGTTTGGCAAAGCACCAATATACAGGTGCAGGAAGTTAAAAGTAAAGACAGCCTGCATAAGATTGATCTGCTGGTGCAGCTTATGCCCGGCAAGCAATACGGTTACGAAGCATCGGTTGAAGCCAGTTACTCTGCATCAAGCAATACAAACAGCGTAACGGCTGCCAATGCCGGCAACCTGCTGGGCTTATCGGGTAATATTTCTTTTTTAAACCGAAACCTGAACAGGGAAGGAATAAAAATGACCAACTCATTATTGGCCGGTGTTGAATTCAATTTCAGGCCCGACAGTAACAATACAAAAAACCTCATAAACTCCAACGAGGTCAGTTATACCAATAATATTGCCTTTCCACGGTTAATATTTCCATTTTTAAAATACAATACCGATAAACGTTTTAACAGCACAGAGTCGTTTATAACTACCCGGTTTTCTTACATAAACCGTATTAATTTATTTAACCTGCAATCGTTTAATTTTAGTGTAGGATATACCGGTACAACTAAAAAGAACAGGACCTTCATCTTTAAACCACTCAACTTTGAATTTGCCCGGCTGTACAATGAAACTGATAGTTTTAAAAAGACCCTGGCCGATAACCCTTTTCTGCGATACTCCTTTAATACGGCACTGGTAGCGGGCATGAGCGTTGGCTACCGCATCAATAAAGTAAACAGAAAGCATACCAACAGGCAACACAGTTTAAAAATAAATGTAGAAGAGTCGGGTTTAACATGGGGGCTCATTCCTTTTATTACCCGATATAAGAAGCAGTATGTAAAAGCTGATATGGAATATATTTATTCTGCCGGCAGGCCAAAATCGGCTATCGTTTTCCGCATATTTGGCGGTGTAGGTATTGCATCTAAAAAAGATACCACCCTTCCGTTTTTTAAACAGTATTTTGGCGGCGGCAGCAATAGTATGCGTGGCTGGCCGGTACGTGGTATTGGCCGGGGCGCTCAACCACTTTCGCCTTATGGCTCCAACTCATTTAACGACCGCACCGGCGATATACAATTAGAAACAAATTTTGAATACCGCTACACCATCGCACAGATTATTCCTAATTCACTCGTGCTCAAAGGTGCTTTATTTATTGATATGGGTAACGTGTGGAATTTCAGAAATTCTAAACCGGGTGGTGGTTTAGACAGTACTCAATTTCAGTTTGCCAATCTGTACAAACAGTTGGGTGTTGCTGCAGGCACGGGTTTCAGGCTTGATTTTAATTATTTTGTTGTACGTTTCGATTTGGGTTTCCGCTTTAAGAAACCCGATGTAAGTATAAATGATGGCTGGCAGATACCCGATATCAACTTAAATAATTTATTTAAACGTGGCGTACAGATTCCTGACCCGGCTAATCCCGGCAAAACTAAAAATGACAACCGCTACAAAAAATGGCGCTACGAGAATTATAATTTAACAATTGGGATAAGTTATCCTTTTTAAAGCAAGTCAATGGTCATTGAGACATCAAGTCATGTGTCATTTGTCATTGAAGTCATTGAATGAAGCAATGATATGTAGTTAATGCCGAATGACTCAATTACAAATGACTTATAGACCAATGACTCAATGACTTTATTGACCTAAAGACTTTTCAAAATCTTGCATCTCAATTGCATCTTCATTTTTAAATTCGCCAATATGTGTGCGGCACAAGCTGCTTAAGTAGCCACCACAGCCCAATGTAGCACCATAATCATTGGCAAGGCTGCGGATATAAGTGCCGGTTGAACAGACTACTTTAAAATGCAGCACCGGTAACTCCACGGCGGTAATTTCAAAAGATTTAATATGGATGCTGCGTGGTTTCAGTTCTACTTCTTCTCCCCTTCTCGCCAATTCATATAAAGCAACACCATCTTTTTTAATGGCAGAGAAAATTGGTGGTAACTGTTGAATGTCACCAATGAATTTTTCAGTTGCGGCCTGTAGCATATCGTTTGTAACAAATGAGAAATCCTTTGGCTGTTCTGGTTCGCTTTCCAGGTCGTAAGTGGGAGTTACAGCCCCAAGCGTAATACTGCCGGTATATTCTTTTTCCTGCGCCATGTACTCGTTTATTTTTTTGGTAAACTTGCCGGTGCATACAATTAATAAACCGGTTGCCAAAGGATCAAGTGTACCGGCATGGCCAATTTTTTTTATCTGGATAAGGCTACGCAGTTTACGCACCACATCAAAAGATGTCCAGTGCAAGGGTTTGTTTATTAAAATAACTTTACCATCTGCATAAGGCTGCTGAATGGCGGGATCAATGGATATTCTTTCTTTGCGTTCTTTTTTAACTGGTTCTGCACCGGCTTCAATTAATTTGTTGGTATATCTTTCTCTGTATGTTGTTTTACGGGCCAAAGGTTTTGTTGTTAATTTATGCAAACGTAAATTATTAATTTTAGGGGGCAAAGGGATATTTGGGGATGGCAATAATTCAAGGTAGAGAAAAATATTGCAAAGGGATGTTTTGATGTATTAGAGTTACGTATATTTACGACTAAGCTGCAATCTCTTAGCGATTCTTCAAAGGTTCATTAAGCTTACTATAAACTTAACTTTGATTAAATAAAACATAAACACGAATGGCGAAATTCATAACGACTAAACAAATTACTTCCGAACTTGAAGAGTTAATTAAAAAAGCCGACGAACGACTTTATATTGTTTCACCCTACTTGAAACTTTCTAGAGATTTTAGAGATCTTTTGACTTATCGCAATACAAACAGGAAAGACACAAAAATAATTTTTGGCAAACAGGAATTAAATCCTGAGCAAATGACATTCTTTCAAGGACTGAGGTTTGTGTATTTATTTTTTTCAGAAGACTTACATGCGAAATGCTATATCAATGACACAAAAATGATTATTACATCAATGAATTTTTATGATTTTTCAATGATGAATAATAAAGAGATGGGGATATTAATTGACAAAGCAGTTACCGAAGACATATCAGTTTATAATGACGCTTGGGCAGAAATTGATTTTATTGAAAAGACGAGTAAACCATTTGACTTTGTAAGTAAACCAAGTTCTACCTCATCAATATCGCCAATAAAAGAAACAAAAATTGATACGAAAACAGAAACCCTTAAGCCACCCAAGCCAAACTCATTTGAAGGAAAATATTTTTCAGCGACAGCTCTCTCAAAAGAAATAGGAATAACAAGCAAGGACCTGACTTCAAAATTTGAAAAACTAAAATTGATAGAAAAGAAAAATGAAGAGTGGGTTTTGACAGACTTAGGCAAGAATAAAGGTGGACAACTGAGGAAAGGACAATATGGAGATTATATTGCTTGGCCAGAAACGATCATCAAGGAAATTAAGTAGGTATAATTTATTCTAGAGCAGTTTATCTGACAGTCCTAATCCAAGAGTTATTGAAAAAGTGCTGAAACACAGGATGGCAAAGAAAGGAAATCAGTCGGTTACAAATTGTAACCAACTGAAAAATTGAATCATGAGATGGAAAATAATAAATAAGGTAATAAGGTTGCCCATTATTACTTTACATTTTCTACTAAGGTTTACCACCCGTTTTAAAACCTTAGTAGAAATCAGAACCAATTGCAGCCAACCTTATTACCTTATTCTTAGCCCACTATTTACGTGATCGCCAAAAATTGAAGCGTACACATTTTTGATTTTTCTTAATTGAACATGTATTATAAGAAAATGAGTTGTTACACAATTTGGGACTGTTTAAAATGGAAGCAGAAAGATGAGAGCAATTAAACCGTTATAAATTGTAACGCTTTGAAAATGGAATCATCTTGCCCGCAAACAAAACTGTATCACCTGCCTCGCCTTCAACTCTAGATATTTCTTAATTGTATTAATGGTAGGTTTTCAGGAGGTTGCAGGGGTGAGTCACCCCAAAAGGGTGGCTTACCCCGTGTATAATTCATGCAGTAATATTTTTTAATAAACCTTCTTTATGTGGTGAGCCACCCTTACGGGGTGACTCACCAGAAGTTTATATCGCCTGCCTCGCCTTCAACTCCAGATATTTATTAACTGCATTGATGGAAAGTTTTTCGGGTGGAGTTAAAATAGAAAGGATACCATGCTTCTTCAATTCCTTAACAATCAGCCTTTTTTCAAACTCAAATTTTTCGGCGATGGTTTTTATGTAAACCTCTTCTACATTTTGTGCATCCAGGTGAGAGAGGCTGTGCAGTTCGGTATTTTCAAAAAACACCACCATCAGCAAATGATGTTTGGCAATGGAACGCAGGTAATTCAACTGCCGGTTAAGGCCCGATAAAGATTCAAAATTGGTGTACAAAACAATCAGGCTGCGATGCTTGATGCGATTGCGTATCTGCATGTACAGCATTTCATAATCACTTTCCAGGAAAGCAGTATCCTGGTTGTACAAAAGCTGCAGAATGTTTTCACGCTGTATAGGTTTGCGGTCAGCAGCCAGCAGCGAACCCATCTTATTAGCAAAGGTCATCAGCCCTACCCTATCCTGCTTTTGCAGGCAAACATTTGATAGAACGAGTGTACTGTTAATGGCATAATCCAACAGGGTAAGTCCGCCAAAAGGCATCTTCATCAGGCGGCCTTTATCAATTATACAGTACACCTGCTGGCTCTTTTCATCGGTATAATTATTAACCATCAGCGATCCCTTACGGGCTGTAGCTTTCCAGTTCACACTACGTATATCATCGCCACGTACATATTCTTTTATCTGCTCAAACTCCATGCTGTGGCCAATTTTACGCATCCGCTTATTGCCGTGTTCGGTTTGTATGGTGGTTTGCGAAAGCAGTTCGTATTTACGCATCTGCAAAAAAGAAGGATAAACCGGAACCGTTTCTTCCGCCGCTATATTATGCCGGCGCTTTACCAAACCCAGCAGCGAGCGTACATAAATAATAATGCGGCCAAACTCATATTCGCCCCTGGTTACGGGGCGCAGGTTGTACAAAATATTTTTCTGCTCTCTTGCACTAAAACGATGCTTCAGTTTCCAGTCTCTTTTTTGAAACTGCTCCGGCAGTTCATCAATGATCTCCATATCTACCGTAAAAAGCATCTTATTAATTACCTGCAACTCAACCTTATTTTCATCACCGTTACTGAAGCGGTCGGCGGTAATTCTTTTTGCAGCAGGAGCTTTGCCAAATACAAAAAGAAAAAGATAATCAATAAAAATAAGGGCTGTTAAAACCAGCAGCATCATCTTTACTGCGGCATACATACCGGGTACAAAAAAAGAAATGATGAATAAAAAAATACAGAGCCCCGCTGCAAGATAAAATCTTACAGTAAGGTATAAATGGCCAATGTATTTTTTTATAGGGTTCATATAATTACTCTCCGAAACTGAGATTTTTTATCTCGGTACTTCAATGGCTTTTAAAATTGTTTCAATAAGGTCGTCGGCTGTAATGCCTTCCATTTCTTTTTCGGGCGTAAGAATAATACGGTGCCTTAAAACATGCGGTGCCATTTCAACAATATCTTCGGGGGTAACAAAATCACGGCCTTTAATTGCTGCATTGGCTTTTGCAGAGCGCAGTATTGCCAGCGAAGCCCTGGGTGATGCGCCCAGATACAATGCAGGATTGTTACGGGTTTCATTTACTATCCTTGCAATAAATTCAACTAATTTAGGTTCTATGATAATGGATTGTACCTGGCTGCGGTAATGCTGTATATCATGCGGCAATAATAATTTACGCACCCCTTCAATCATTTGTGTTTGTGTTTTTCCCTGCTGGCGGTTTAGTATAGTGATCTCCTCCTGCAGGGTTGGGTATCCCACTTCAATTTTAAAAAGAAAGCGGTCTAATTGTGCTTCGGGCAAACGGTATGTACCCTCTTGCTCAATGGGGTTTTGTGTTGCTAAAACCAAGAAAGGAAAACGCATTTGGTGTGAGATGCCATCAATGGTTACCTGTCGTTCTTCCATCACTTCAAACAAAGCTGCCTGGGTTTTTGCCGGCGCACGGTTAATTTCATCTATTAAAACAATATTGCTAAAAATGGGGCCTGGCTTAAATTTGAAGTCGCCTTCCTTTGGATTAAAAACAGAAGTACCCACCACATCGCTGGGCATCAGGTCGGGTGTAAATTGCAGGCGTGAAAAATCTGCATCAATGATCTTTGCTATAAGTTTAGCTGTTAATGTTTTTGCTACGCCGGGCACACCTTCAATTAAAATATGTCCATCGCATAAAAGGCCAATCAGTAACAGATCAACCATTTTGTATTGCCCGATGATAACCTCTGCAATTTCATTCCGGATTTCTAATACCGACCTGTTCAATCCGCTCAGGTCTAAACGTTGTTGAAAAAAATTTTCTTCCATCAGTTTTTATTTTTATAAAAGTTTTGAATCTGTTCGTGTAAAGAAAGTAACTGGTAATCATTCACCCCAGCACTGCCTTGTGTGGCTACTATAGTACGGTACAGTGTATCAACCTTATCTTTTTCAACACCACTCTTGCGGCTAAGCACCACAATAAAATCATCATTAACATGATTGGTGTTTAAAAAATAAGTATTGCGAATGTACTCATTAAAATAAGTAATCATCTTGTCAGCAATATTTTTATTATCCTTTTTCTGCAGATATAGCCGCCCGATAGTTTCGGTAAATGTTACAGTAGTATTTTCATTTGGTTTAAGCTGCCGTATAATGCGTTGTACACGTTTTCCGCCAAACAAAATATAGAGCAACAATAAAAGCAGTGATAACCAAAATGCAGCTTTTAGCGGAGGGTGTTTCATTATCTCGCTGAAGGTAGAAAAATCACGCTCTGCATTATTGCGGCTTTTGAGTTTGTAATAATAATCATCCCAATACACATGCTGGGGTTCGTTATCCGTAAAAGCCAGTGAGTTTTTTAAATGCCGGTAATTATTTTCTTTAAGCAAAAAATAATTGCTGTAGGCACGTGGATCGCATTGCAGGTACAGTTTACCCTTTCCATGAAAAAATACAATAAAATTCGGCTTGTCATCTTCGTTATAGCCCAACACCCTTGTGCTGGCACTGTCTATACTGATAAAATAATTTTGAAAAGGATGGTAATAATATCCGTATGTAGATTCAGGCTGAACCACGGCTTTTACCGACGTATTTTTCATCAGGCCAAACAGATCCTCCAGTGCCGGTGAACTGTACACTGCGCTGCAGCCTGCTTCATCCAGCAAAAGTTCATCAATTTGCCCTGCAGATACAAAAAGACTGTTGCCTGCACTTACATATTCCATCATTGCTTCCACATCTTCTCCGGTAACAAAAAGTTTAGGAGCAATGCAGATATATAATGAACCTGTGTCGCTTATATCTACCCAGGTATCTTTAAACTCTTTTCTTTTTTCCAGTATTTCATTACCATTATACATGGCCTCAATTTGCCTGTAGGCAATACTTGCTCCAAAAGGGTTTTTGTCTTTTTTAGAATAGGTTTCTTCCAGCGAAGGCATTGGATTTTTTACACAGCCGCTGCAGCCTGCAAGCAAAAAAGTAATTGCAAGTAAGGAATACAGGTATGACAGTTTATGCTTCAATTAATCCTTTATATTTTTTTATTTAAGCTGCTGAAATTTTGCTCTATTTTTTCGTAAATATTTTTATCAATATCAAATTCGCCGTACCACACATACTCATAATTTAAAGTGAGCGCTGCAAAAGTATCCCGGTAATTGGGGTTTGTAATTTCACTTACATAGTTAAAATTGGTTTTATCGGGTGCAAGGCTTACCAGTTTTTTACCGGCCAGCAGGTGCAGGGTTCGTAAATACTGGTAACGCACGGCCTGCCTGTAGTTGGCGTTTTGCAAAGCCTGTCTTATCAATGCACTAAAATCACTTTCATTTGTAATGATCTCTTCTTCAACTTTTGCCTCATTATTTTTAGAAGACTTTGATTTACGCTTAAAAACACCTTCGGCCAGAAATAAACGGTACAGAATAAAAAGTACAAAACAAATAGCTGCCGCCGCAAGCAGTAGTTTTAAAATATCAGAGCCCAGTAAGTTGTTGAATATTCCAGTATTGCGCC
>JBKJLT010000062.1:0-7189 GCA_046596765.1 Ferruginibacter sp.
AATTTTTCTGAAGTTTTATCAACAGCAAAAGAAGTTGTATAAATAATGCAGATAAACAGTAAAGAAAATAAGCGTTTGAAAATAATTTTCATCTAAGTAGATTTTAATAAATGTTCAGTAATGTGGCGTAAGAAAAATTCATGCAGGTGTAAGCACGATGCTTTGCCTGAATAAGAAAAATTATTAAACTACTGGTGGGCCACGCAGCGAATAAAATACGTGCGGAGATGAAGGGGGCTGAACAATATCAACAGTTGAAGCAAGTGAAAAAAACTGAATGGACGGTAATCTTTTAAATGTTTCCGGTTCTGTAAAAGGAGATTCGGCTACAATATTATCACAATGGCAATTGAAAGTTTGTTTGCCAAGCTGCTGCGCTTTTGTATCGCCAGATTTTTTGTAGGTATCAGTGTGATTAGCCAGCCAGTTATGTAAAACAATTACAGGCGTAATGCTGAATGCAAATACAATCAGAATGAATACGGCTACAATCTTTTTTATCAAAAGGCTTTTTATCAAAATTTATTTTTTGCTACAATGTTGCAAATGTACAAATTGTTTGTAGATATTCGCTTATTGTGGTATTCTTTTTTGCAGGGATGAAGGTTTTATAACCCATTAGGGTAATACAGATACAAAATAGCCGGCAGTATTTTGAGGGAAATAATAAATAGTAACCCTCAAACTAAACCTTGATAAATTAATATAGTCATAACAAAACAAAAAATTAATACTTTGCAAAATTTAAAAAAACTACTCTTCCTCATTGTATGTTTTGCAGCCACAAGCATCTCAGCCAAAGCGCAGGAAGACTCAACCGGTTTACCCGGCGATAACTTTAGCCTGTAGCTTTTTTTATTGCAGTGTTTTCTTCTACCACACCCCAACGCCAAAAAAATAAAATTCTCAGGTCTCTACAACAGATTTGTGTTTTGCACAATTCTTTTGTAAAGACAGCATTAAAATTAGATCTATTGCAAAAAACAGGAACCACACCTTGCGACCTGCTTAAATATTTTTACGGCAAGGAACCTATTAAATAAACTCAGGTATATTTTTTTAATCGGAATACGGCATAACTAGAGGTTGTTATATGAAAATCCCGGTTTATTTGTACTTGCACCTTTTATTATTATTGCTTAACTTTATGTTTTGCAGCAAAAATGCAGCCAATAAAATCAAATAAGATCACCGGAGCTTTCATTCCTCCAAAGGATATGCTGGGATTTGTACACTGCGACGGAACCTGTTTTTTCAATGCAACGAAATTCATCTGGAGCGAAGAAAGCTGTAATTACACCCCGTTTCATTTCAATGACCAAAAAATATTTCTTATTCCAAAACCTTAGGTGAAGATAAAGCCAGTTTACCGTCCCCATTATTTTTAAGTATTTACCGATTCGCCATCATTAATATATCGCATGCAATAAGGTATGATAACCTGGGTAACCTTTGGCTTTCTGACGGTACCCGACTGACTGTTGCCAAAAGAAGTAAGGCAAAGGTTATAAGAGCATTACGATCATTTATTCATTAACTGCTAATACGAATTAATATGAAACATCTAATTACTTTTTTTATCATTTCATGTAGTCTTAGCTTAACAGCTCAACCACCACAGCTTTTAAAATACCAGGGAATAGCCAGAGATAGCACGGGCAACCCGGTATCTAATGATACAATCGCTTTGCGGATTTCCATTCATCAGGGAAATGCTGCGGGTACTGTTGTTTATCGGGAAACACATTCACTTGTCTTCACTAATCAATTTGGTTCTTTTAGTATAAATATTGGTGGCGGCACGGTAAATATAGGTAGCTTTTTCACTATCCCCTGGAGCAGGTATAATTATTTTCAGGAAGTGGAAATGGATGTAACGGGTGGCAACAGCTTTGTTTCCATGGGTACTTCGAAATATTTGAGTGTGCCTTATGCCCTGAATGGAGCAAGCTCAGGTTTTAGTGCGCATTTAAGTAGTTCATTTTTTGTGCCAGCAAATGGAAGTTCCAATGTTATTTTTGATGTTATTGATTATAATGATGGAAATAATTTTTCTGCCGGAGTTTTCACAGCACCTTCAAATGGGTTTTATCATTTTGACGTTACAATATTTTGGAATGTTCCGTCGTATACAGAACCTATTGCTACAAATCATTTGCCTTCTCACTCACAAGATGTGGTTCTTTTTGTAAATGGAACTCCTAAAGATGCTACGACCTTGAGAAATTTCCCAACTTTAGATGGGATGGATATTGTGGAGAGGCTGAATAATAACATTTACCTCACTTCAGGTCAGGTAGTTTCAGTAGGGGTAAGCGTTGGAGCAATTGGTTGTACAGTAAAAAGTCCTTTTGGAGTTACTCAATTTAGCGGGTATAAAATCTATTAATATGAGAAAAATAATGTTCATTCTTGCCATCGTTTATTCTTTTGTAACCAACGCACAAAGTATTTCGATGGGAACCATTTCTTCCGGCGGAGATTCTTATACCAACTCAACATCCATGTTATCGTTTACCACAGGAGAGGTAACATCGGGAAATTACAGAAACGGAAACAATGTTATTACACAGGGGTTTCAGCAAACCTACTACACTTATTGGGTTGGTAAAATAAGTGCCACCTGGGAAAATCCACTGAATTGGAACGGGCCTTTTCCGGGAGTGAATTCAGATCTTGTCATACTTTCGGCAGTGCCAAATAGTCCTGTTATAAATTCAATTGCCCGATGCCGCAGGCTCTTTGCCAAACCGGGTTCAGCAATAATTGTAAATGGAGGATTTACAATTACCCTGCATAAATAATGAAACAAACATCTTAAAATGTTATCAGCTTTGTAGGGCAAATGACAAGGGAGATTAAAATTTTTTCTTCCCCTCCGGGTCTCCTTGTAAAAAATTAAAAATTCTTAGGTTGGTCTCCACGCTTTGCGTAAACTCGGTTTCTCTTGTTCTCTGCGTTGAATTTTTTTTTGAGTACAGCAATTTGAAATCCCACTGTTATTTGTACACCCGCAATTTTTAATAAAATTAAATTACCTTGAATGAAAATCATTTTGATGGATCAATACATTTTAGCCCTCGACCAGGGTACTACCAGCAGCCGTGCAATTATTTTTGATGAAAAAGGTAGTATCGTTTGCACGGCACAAAAAGAGTTTACACAAATTTTTCCGCAACCGGGTTGGGTAGAGCATGATGCCAATGAAATATGGAGCACACAACTGGGAGTTGCAGCCGAAGCTATTAGCAAGGCAGGTTTGGTGCCCGAAAATATTGCAGCTATCGGCATTACCAATCAAAGAGAAACAACAGTGGTTTGGGAACGTGCAACTGGCAAACCCATTTATAATGCCATTGTTTGGCAGGATAGAAGAACGGCTGGTTTTTGTGATGAATTACGAGCAAAGGGTTTGGATAAAATGATACAGGAAAAAACCGGGTTGATAGTTGATGCCTATTTTTCTGCCAGTAAAATTAAATGGATTTTAGATAATGTGGAGGGCGCAAGAGAAAAAGCAAAGAATGGCGAATTGTGTTTTGGCACCATTGATACCTGGCTGGTTTGGAATTTAACCAAGGGGCAAATTCATGTAACGGATGTGTCCAATGCATCTCGTACCATGCTGTGTAATATACATACGCTGCAATGGGATGGCGAGCTTGAAAAAATATTTGACATACCCGGTAATATGCTGCCGCAAATACGCAGCAGCAGCGAAGTGTATGGCACCACACAGAATATTTTAACATCGCATAATATACCGATTGCCGGTATAGCCGGCGATCAGCAGTCCGCCTTGTTTGGGCAAATGTGTACACAACCCGGCATGGTAAAAAATACTTACGGCACCGGTTGTTTTATGCTGATGAATACCGGAGAGCATCCAGTCATCTCCAGCAATAATTTATTAACAACCGTTGCATGGAAGGTAAACGGTATTACCAATTATGCTTTGGAAGGCAGTGTATTTATTGCCGGTGCAGTGGTGCAATGGCTGAGGGATGGATTGGGGATTATAAAAAAATCGGAAGAAGTAGAAGCGCTTGCAGCATCTGTTGATACAGCCGATGGTGTGTATGTAGTTCCTGCCTTTGCCGGCCTTGGCGCTCCACATTGGAACCAATATGCAAAGGGAACCATGGTTGGTATTACAAGAGGAACGACTGCTGCACACATTGCACGGGCATCGCTGGAAAGTATTGCTTACCAAACCATGGATGTGTTAAAAGCTATGGAAGCTGACTCTGGAATTTCTATAAAAGAATTAAGGGTTGATGGTGGTGCAACAGCGAATAATTTACTGATGCAGTTTCAGGCAGATATTTTAAATACAAAAGTGGTGCGGCCGGTAATTACTGAAACTACCGCATTGGGTGCTGCATACCTTGCCGGGCTTGCTGTTGGTTACTGGAAAAGTATTGATGAGATACAGGATCAGTGGCAGGTTGATGTGAGTTTTGACTCTGCTATGCCTGTTGATGAACAGGATGCTTTAAAGAAAGGATGGCAACGGGCAATTAAATCTGCGATTGCGTGGGCTGATGATAAATAAAAAATCTAAATCAAAATGAAAAAATTGCTACTTTAAATAATAAAAATGAAGTTGTTTCGGTTGAATCAGAATATCGCTTTAAAGATGTTGTAAAAAAAATTGAAAAATAAAGTCAATTTTGCAAAAAATTTTCACTTTATACAGAATCTATCCTGGCAAACGGATGATTGCTAAAGCCTCATAGAGGCGATATTTTGGTAGAAAATTGTAAAGTCGCATGTTCCACAGCCCAGTAAGGGCGGCATTTTTGTTACAAAATTCGATTCTTAAAAAAAATAAAAGCTGTAAAAAATTATGGCAAACACTTATTCTCAAATATCAATTCATGCCGTGTTTGCTGTTAAGCATCGGCATAACTTTATTCTAAAACCCTGGCGTGATAATCTGCATGGCTATATTTCCGGAATAATAACAAACAAAGACGCTAAATCCTTAGCAGTTGGCGGATGGAAAGACCATGTACATATTTTATTTGGAATGCCTGTGACTACCAGCATTTCTGATTTTATGAGTGCTGTAAAAGCAAACAGCAGCAAGTGGATTAATGAACAGGGGTTTATAAAAGATAAATTTGAGTGGCAATCTGGATATGGAGCTTTTTCTTATTCAAAAAGCCAGAGAGATGTTGTGATTAAATATATAATGAACCAAGAAGAGCATCACAAAACCAAAACATTTAAAGAAGAATACCTGAAAATGCTTTCAGATTTTGAGGTGGAATACGATGACAAATATCTTTTTGATTTTTATGATTAAGCGGTAAAATATCGCCCCTACAGGGCTTTGTGCAGTTTATGCTTTACAAGGCTACCAAAATATCAGCCCGATGGGCCTTGCAGAAAATGTAATACTCTTTGCCAATAAACTTTAACTTGCTATCCTTTAAACTTAAAACATGTCTCCATTTGTAGCAGAAATTACAGGCACCGCTTTTTTACTATTATTAGGCAACGGCGTTGTTGCCAATGTAGTATTAAATAAAACCAAGGGCCATGACAGTGGCTGGATAGTGATAACATTTGGTTGGGCTATTGCCGTTTTTGTTGGTGTTTATGTTTCTGCGGCATCAAGTGGGGCACATTTAAACCCGGCAGTTACAATTGGGCTGGCGGTTGCCGGTAAGTTTAAATGGGCACTTGTGCCTGCATATATTGCAGCGCAGCTTATTGGTGCAATGCTTGGCTCGTCCCTGGCATGGATTGCCTACAAAAACCATTTTGATGAAACCGAAGATGCCGGCCTTATACTGGCTGCATTTGCTACCGGCCCTGCCATAAGAAACACCCCCTTCAATTTAATTACAGAAGTTATTGGCACATTTGCGCTTGTATTTGGTGTATTATTTATTACAGGTGCCGATGTTAAGTTAGGCTCGCTGGATGCATTGCCTGTTGCGTTGCTGGTGTTAGGTATTGGGCTGGGCCTGGGTGGCTCAACGGGCTATGCCATTAACCCAGCCAGGGATTTGGGCCCGAGGTTCATGCATTTTATTTTACCCATTAAAAATAAAGAGAATAGTGATTGGAAGTATAGCTGGATACCGGTTGCGGGACCGATAATTGGAGGAATCTTTGCTGCTTTGGTATTTAAAATGATGTAAAGTTTACAAAGTTTATTTTGTAATATCTCTACGCTTTTATAAAGGTTAAATAGTAATTATTAGTTGAACGGAGCGTCGCCACTACCGTCAAATCAGGGCTCAAAAGTTTGTTACCAAAAAAATTGCCATCTAATTTTTAATTCCAACCCTCAAACCTTACCTTTGCGGCTCGAAAAATAAATATACTTTTTATGGCTAATACCGGTAAAATAAAATCAATCATCGGCGCTGTGGTTGACGTTCAGTTTGACAGCGACAGCAAACTTCCCGAAATTTTAAATGCATTGGAGTTAAAACGTGATAACGGAGATACTTTAGTGTTAGAAGTACAACAGCATCTTGGAGAAGATAGTGTACGTACCATTGCGATGGACGGAACAGAAGGCTTGGTACGTGGTACGGTTGTAACTGATACCGGCAAACCAATTGCAATGCCTGTAGGTGATGCAATCAAAGGACGCCTTTTTAATGTTACTGGCGATGCTATTGATGGTTTACCACAGGTTAGTAAAGAAGGTGGCCGCCCCATTCACGCCAAGCCCCCATTATTCGAAAACCTGAGTACAGCCAACGAAATTTTGTATACCGGTATTAAAGTAATTGATTTGATTGAGCCTTATGCAAAAGGTGGTAAGATTGGTTTGTTTGGTGGAGCCGGTGTTGGTAAAACCGTATTAATTCAGGAACTGATTAACAATATTGCAAAATCATACAGTGGTGTTTCGGTATTTGCCGGAGTGGGCGAAAGAACCCGTGAGGGAAATGATTTGATGAGAGAGATGATTGAAGCAGGCATCATGAACTATGGCGAAAAGTTTAAGCATAGCATGGAAGAAGGCGGATGGGATTTGGATTCTGTAGATATTGAAGGACTGAAAGATAGTAAGGCTACTTTTGTTTTCGGACAAATGAATGAGCCTCCTGGAGCTAGAGCTAGAGTAGCTTTAAGCGGATTGACGATGGCGGAATATTTCCGTGATGGAGATGGAACAGGACAGGGAAAAGACATTTTATTCTTCGTAGATAATATTTTC
>JBKJLT010000290.1:0-4028 GCA_046596765.1 Ferruginibacter sp.
CCATTCATCGAAAAATAATGAACCCATTCAGGATCAAATAAAAACAGGAATGACCTGATAACTTTATACATAGTTAACCTGCTTTTTTTACGAGTGCAGCTAATTCTTTTTCTGTGATAGATTCTTTATCTGCTTTATCGTACACATCAAGCAGGGTAATTAATTTCTTTTCAATCTTTACATAAGTGATTATTCTTGCACCTCCACTTTTGCCAGTATTTTTATCAGAAATTCGTAAGCGGAGTTTGTAACAATTATTTCCTAAAGAAATAGCTGATACAGGATTAGCTAACAATAATTTTTTTAAATATTTTAGGTCGTTACCAAATGAATGATATTTTTTGAAAAGCTTTTTTGCGGACTTATCAAAATGTTCAGTTGTTTTAATGATAAAATCAGAGCTCATCAATCAATTGGTCTAAGGTTTTTAATTTTATTTTCCCCTGTTCTGCCAGTTTTGCCTGGCGTAGTGCAGAAAGAAAATCTTTTGCCTGCTTTTTCTTTTTACCGGTTAATCCCAAAAAGGGGTCGTTGATTATTTTAATCATTTTAATCTCCTCCAGCCCTTGCAGCACCTTAAGCACTTTGGCGTTTTTAATTTCTATGGTTAGTTTTTCTGCCATGTAAATTGTTTTTGTAAAAGTACAATTTTTTAAAAGCAATCTTTTAACTTTGATATTGAAAGTTGCATAAACAACTAAATCGGTTTTGAGTTTAGTGTTTCGGGTTTCTTGTTGGCTCTTTGTAAAAAAAGTCTTTAACCCAAAACTGAAAACCCAAAACCATAAACATTTTATTATGCAGGAAGCATACATAGTAGCAGGATACAGAACAGCCATTACCAAAAGTAAAAAAGGCGGGTTTCGTTTTTACAGGCCAGATGATTTGGCGGTGGATGTAATTAAAGGTTTGCTGGCAAGCGTGCCACAGCTTGATGTAAAAAGAGTGGACGATGTAATTGTAGGTAATGCTGTACCCGAGGCTGAGCAAGGCTTACAGGTAGGCAGGATGATCTCTGCAAGGGCAGTTGGCATTCATGCACCTGGCATAACCATTAACCGGTATTGTGCAAGCGGGCTTGAGAGTATTGCCATGGCTACGGCAAAAATCCGCAGCGGTATGGCCGAATGTATTATTGCTGGCGGTACCGAAAGTATGAGTATGGTGCCAACGGCTGGCTGGAAAACGGTTCCGTCTTTTACCATTGCCGAAACAGAACCCGATTATTATTTAAGCATGGGCCTTACTGCCGAAGCTGTGGCCAAAGAATATAATGTAAGCCGGGAAGACCAGGATGCTTTCAGTTATAACAGTCATGTAAAAGCAGGTAAAGCCATTAAAGAAGGATATTTTAAACCGGGTATTTTACCCATGACGGTAAATGAAATTTACCTGGATGCCAAAGGAAAAAAACAAAAACGTGATTTTATAGTTGATACTGATGAAGGCGTTCGTGCCGATACTTCGCCTGAAGGCCTTGCAAAACTAAAACCGGCCTTTGCAATGGGCGGATCGGTTACTGCCGGTAACTCATCGCAAACCAGCGATGGTGCAGCCTTTGTAATTGTGATGGCCGAAAAGATGGTGAACGAGCTGGGATTGAAACCCATAGCACGTTTGGTGAACTGTGCCAGTGCCGGTGTGCATCCACGGATTATGGGTGTGGGGCCTGTTGAAGCAGTGCCAAAGGTTTTAAAGCAGGCTGGTATGAGCCTTGCTGATATTGATTTGATAGAGTTAAATGAAGCCTTTGCCTCTCAGGCATTGGCAGTTATAAGAACGCTGGAATTAAACCCTGATATCGTAAACATCAACGGGGGTGCTATTGCATTAGGGCATCCACTGGGTTGCACAGGTTGTAAACTAACTATACAGCTAACCAACGACATGAAAAGGCTGAACAAGAAGTATGGCATTGTTACCGCCTGTGTTGGCGGCGGACAGGGTATTGCAGGAATTATTGAAAATATCCAATAATAATTTATAACTTTAAACCAACAAAATAAACAATATTGTGGCAGCGTTATGCGCTGTAATGTAATCCAATAAAAAAAGTCCCTCCCTAATTAAACTTTATCGGATCATATTAGTCGTAATTATTTATAAATCATAGTCACCAAATTAACTGCTATGGACAGAAGAGATTTTCTTACCGCAGGTAAAACTAAAAAAAAGGCACCTGTACAATTTGTTTCTCCGGCACGTACACTCAGCGGCATTAACCCATATACCGGGCCATGGGCAACTAATGAAGTAATTCATCTTTTAAAGAGAACCATGTTTGGGGCAAAAAAAGCAGATGTGGATTATTTTGCTGCCCGAACTATGAACCAGGCAGTTGATGAATTATTGAATCCCACCGCCCCCAACCCGGCTCCACCAGTAAAAGAATATACCACATCAATCCAACCCGGTACACCTGATGCCAACATTGCACAGGGTGATACCTGGGTAAATGATATTAACAACGATGGTACGGTGCAAGGCCAGCGCAGGGCATCTTATAAAAAATGGTGGACCGGCGTAATGATTAACCAGGACAGAAGTATCAGGGAAAAAATGGTCTTTCTTTGGATTGATCATTTTGGAAATGAAGCAAATGACGTGGGCAATGGTAATTGGGTTTATAAGCAGCACACAACCATCAGGCAAAATTGCCTGGGTAATTTTAAACAAATGGTTAGGGGTATTACTGTGGATATTGCTATGCTGCGTTATTTAAATGGTTATTTAAACACTGCTACAGCACCTGATGAAAACTATGGCAGGGAATTGCAGGAATTATTTACAATGGGCAAAGGGCCCGGCAGCCAGTATACCGAAGCTGATGTAAAAGAAGCAGCTAAAGTTTTAACCGGCTGGCAGATTAATGGAAACACGTATCAAACCATTTTTACATCAAGCCGGCACAGTAGTGCTAACAAACAATTTTCTTCATTTTATAACAATACCGTTATTACCGGAAGAACAGGAGCCACAGCCGGAGACCTGGAGTTGAATGATATGCTCAATATGATTTTTGCTCAGCAGGAAGTGGCCAAATTTATTGTACGTAAATTTTACCGCTGGTTTGTTTATTATGATATTGATGCCGCAACAGAAGCCAATGTGATATCGCCGCTGGCAGATATTTTCCGCAATAGTAGTTACAATATTGTTCCCGTATTAAGCGCTTTGTTTAAAAGTGAGCATTTTTATGATGTTCTTAACCAGGGTTGTTTAATAAAAACACCGGTGGATATTGTTATAGGATCGATGAGAGAATACAATGTAAGTATGCCGCTTGCTTCTGATTGGAACACAAGCTATGGGCACTGGAATACGCTATACCAGTATATGTTTTTAACAGGCCTGAATCTGCATGATCCGCCAAATGTAGCAGGCATGCCGGCCTATTATCAGGAACCCCTGTTTCATGAAATATGGATAACGACCGACTCACTACCCAAGCGAAACCAATATACAGATGTGATGACTAATGCCGGCTTTACAAGAAATAATTTTAAAATGCAGTTTGACTTTGTTGCTTATGCAAAAACACTTTCTAACCCCGGCAATCCAAATGATTTGGTAAATGATGCATTAAAATATTTATACCGGATAAATTTATCTCCGCAGGTTAAACAGCAAATGAAAACACAAATGCTGCTGAGTAACCAGCAATACGACTATTACTGGACCAATGCCTGGAGTGCATACATAGCTACCCCTACAGTGGCTAATTTTAATATTGTAAATACCCGTTTAAAAGATCTGTTCAGGTATTTGATGAATTTGAGTGAATATCAATTAAGTTAATTAGTAAAATTATTTTGCAATAAAATATTCTTTATGAAAAGAAGAGAATTTTTAGGAAAATCGGCAGCAGTTACAATACCTGCATTAATTAGTGGCTATTCGGTAAAAGCACTTAGCGAAAACTCGCCTTTAGTACAGGCTTTAATTGGTACCGGCACCGATACAGACCATGTATTGGTTATTGTACAGTTATCTGGCGGTAATGATGGATTAAATATGGTAATACCCAT
>JBKJLT010000349.1:0-9631 GCA_046596765.1 Ferruginibacter sp.
CTCTTTTTCATGATGATCTTTATGCAGGCTCCATAAAAATCCGTGCATCACAAACCGGTGAATGCACCAGGTGAGACCTTCCATTAAAACGAAAGTTGCCAGCACTATTACGATATAAAAAATCCAGTTCATTTTTGTTTTTATACGTTATGGTCAACTTTGCTAAAGGTTGTAACTTTGGCAAAGCTTTTATTTCAAAAAAGTTCTCAGCAATAAAAAAAACATAAGCTGAATCAATAACAAATTTACAGCGAATTTGTTTTGTTTATTAAATTTTGCAAAATGAAATACCATCAGCAGCAATAAACTTATTACAAACCAGCATATATAGTTAAACATGGGTATTGCTCCATCGCCTTGCCAAACCCAATAACCCAGTTTAACAGCCACCGGCTCCATCAGCCAGTCGAAAAAAACAGCCAGCGTTGCGCCATCTATAATTACAGATAATGCCTTCAATGCCATGGGACTTTTTCCGCTGTCGGCAGCAATGCGGTTTATAGCTTTCATCAGCAAAGTATGAATACTGATTCCGCAGCAGTAAACAATCAAAAACCAGTTAACCCCAATCAGCACTGGCACATTTTTAATCTCAGGGCCCAGCACATTTCCGTAAGCATAATCACCAAACAAAAAACCGGTATTAACACCAATAACCTCAACAACAATACCAACTATTAAACAGGTTGCTAAAAAGAGAAAGAAATAAATGTTCTTCTCCGTCTGCGTCCAGATGAGTAATGCAAAAGACAGTAATAAGTTAAAAGGGGTTGCAGCCAGAAAGAAAGACCTGTCAAAAAATAATAATCCAATCAGCCCAATGCTGTGAAATAAAACAGCAATGCCCGTTGCAATATCAAATTTTGTAAACCTGTTTAACACTGATAATTTTTACTGAATAAATCAATTGGATTAGGCCTTAAGATACGCTTCCATTTTAGGAAAAGCAATTTTAAACCACTCGGTATATTTTTGAGGATGAGATTGGATGGAATTTTTAATTTCGTCAACAGACATAAAGCAGTAATCACTTACTTCATCAGCGTTGGGTATAATATCACCATCGTAAGTTCCTATAAAAACATGATCAAACTCATGCTCGGTTAAGCCGTTATCAAAAGGTGCTTTATAAATAAAATCAAATGCTTTTGTAAGTTCGGTATTAAACCCCATTTCTTCCTGCAGGCGTAAAGCTGCAGCTACTGATATTTCTTCGCCAGGTTTTGGATGGCTGCAGCAGGCATTGGTCCACAAACCGCCGCTATGGTATTTTTTATCTGCCCTTTTGTGCAGTAGCATTTCTCCTTTATCATTATATACAAAAATACTGAAAGCCCTGTGCAGCAGGGCTTTTTGATGCACTTCCATTTTTTCCATAGTGCCCGTGGGCACATCATGCTCATCTACCAAAATAACTTCCATCAGTGCTTTTTGATTAATATAAATTGAACTGGCTTCTTAAGCCTGCCTTGGCAACAATGTAAGCTTTGCCATAATTAGGAATACGGATACGTTGGTCCATTATATTTGCCGGTGCAGTACGTTTTATTTTTTTGAAAAGCGACAGGTAATATTTATACGCCACGTATACACCAAACCTGGCTTTGCCTGGTAAATTCAGAATTCCCTCATAAGCATTTTCAAAATCCATCGCTATATCATCTTCAATCTCCTTCTTCATACGTGGCGTAAAATTGGTAAAATCAACTTCCGGAAAATAAGACCTGTTCAATTGTTCGTAATCGGCTTTAACATCCCTTAAAAAATTAACTTTTTGAAAAGCTGCCCCAAGTGCCCTGGCAGATGGTTTTAAATCGCTGTACATGTTTTTATCGCCTTCGCAAAAAACATACAGGCACATCAGGCCCACTACTTCGGCACTGCCATAAATATATTCTTTGTAGCCGTTGCTGTTGTATTCTGTTTTGCTTAAATCCATTTCCATACTGCTGAAAAAAGCTTCAATCAAATCGTGAGAAATATTATACTCTCTTACCGTGATCTGAAAACTGTGCAAAATCGGGTTTAAGCTGATCCCTCTTTCAATGGCAGCATACGTATCTTTTTTAAACTCATGCAGCAGTTCTTCTTTTTTATATTGATGGAAAGTATCAACAATTTCATCCGCAAAGCGCACAAATCCATAAATATTATAGATGGGTGTACGCAACCCGGGGTGCAGCAATTTAATGGCACTGCTAAAAGAAGTGCTGTACTTTTCAGTTACAGACTTGCTGCACTGTTGGCTTACATCATGGAAAAGCTTAATCATTTCCTTTTACAAATTTCGTTTTCAATTAAAAAGATGATCTTTTTAGCAGGATATTTCTCCTAAAATACAGTTTTTATTCCTGTTGATATTGTTAATGCCGGTTGGCTGGCACCCGGATAAAAATATTTTATCTACCCAAAGTGCTTTGTTGCTTCTTTAGCAACAACCTCTCCGCTTATTAAACTGGGAGGCACTCCGGGACCGGGAACAGTTAGCTGACCGGTGTAAAATAAGTTTTTTATTTTAATACTCCTGCAGGCAGGTTTTAAATTTGCCGTTTGCATTAAAGTATTTGCTAACCCGTAAGCATTTCCCTTAAAAGAATTATAATCATGTACGAAATTACTCACGGAGTAATTTTTCTTATAAATGATTGAATCCTTTACCTTTTGACCTGTGTATCTCTCAAATCTTTCCAGTATTTTTTCAAAATATTTCTCTCTTAACTCATCAGTATCACCCTCTAAACCCGTAGCAACAGGTATTAAAAAAAACATATTTTCATGCCCTTCTGGTGCTACTGTGTTATCAGATACAGAAGGCGTACAAACATAAAACAAAGGATCGGTTGGCCATTGTTTTGATGTGTAAATCTCTTTGCCATGTATTTCAAAGTCGCTGTCAAAAAAAAGGGAATGGTGTAAAACCCCTTCAAGTTTTTTATTTAACCCAACATAATATAAGAGGCAACTTGGTGCCATCACTCTTTTGTTCCAGTACTCTTCACTATAACTCCGGTATTTTTCGCACAAAAGATTTGTTTCAATAAAATGATAATCTGCTGCACCTATTACCACATCTGCCTTGTAAGAGTTGGCTATGGGCAATGAGCAATTGGCAATTACTTCCGTTGCTATTCCATTATCAACTTTTACTTCGGTAACATCTGCATTAAAAACAAATTTTACTCCCAACTCTTCAGCAACGTTAAACATACCTTCTACAATTTTATACATCCCGCCTTGCGGATACCAGGTTCCAAGCTTTATATCAGCATAATTCATCAGGCTGTATAAGGCTGGCGTATTCTCTGGCAATGCTCCCAAAAACAAAACAGGAAACTCGAGTAATTGTTGCAGCTTGGGGTTTTTAAAATACTTGCCGATGTGTTTTTTCATAGAAGTAAACACATCCAGCTTAAAAACACCCTTCACCAGGTCCCAATCTAAAAACTCGGTGTACGATTGCCCCGGTTTATATACCAGTTTTTTAATACCAACTTCATACTTATAAACCGCTTCCTCCATAAAGCTGTCGAGCTTTGCTCCGCTGCCGGTTTCTATACTTTCAAATAACTTTTTTAATTCGTTGTAATTTGCCGGAATATCCATGGGCTCATCATTCCCCCCAGGGGTCTGCGACCAGTAAACCCGGTAAGATGGGTCTAATCTGTCGAGCTTATAATAATCGGATACTTTTTTACCAAAAGAATTGAAAAACCTTTCAAAAACTTCGGGCATCCAATACCAGCTTGGGCCCATATCAAATACAAAACCTGCTTCTTTAAACTGCCTTGCACGTCCGCCGGGCGTTGACTGTTTTTCAAGTACCGTTACATCCCATCCATATTTAGCCATAAAACAAGCTGCCGATAGTCCTGCAAACCCACTTCCTATAATTACTGCTTTTTTCAATGTGCGAAAATAAGGTATTGAATTTAATAGAAAACAGTACCAGTGGGTATTAATTTAGAAATCAGTACCTGGTTAATTGCTGTTTCAGCAATTTACGGGCAAAGTGAATTCGGCTTTTTATGGTACCTAATGGTTCTGCCAACACTTCGGCTATTTCGTGATATTTGTATCCTTCAAAATACAGCTCAAACGGATTTTTAAATATCTCCGGCAACTGATGAACAGCTTCCTTAATTTCTTTTAAAGATAGATTTGTTTCTGCTGCGTTGGCTGTAGCATACTGGTTATAATCAAGCAGAAAATCGTTGGGCGTATTATCAAAAATTGTGTTTTGCTTGGCACTTCGTCTGTAATTATTGATGAAAATATTACGCATGATGGTGTACATCCATGCTTTAATATTGGTGCCGGCATTGTACTTATCTCTGTTAGCAAGCGCCCGGTACAAGGTTTCCTGAATAAGATCTTTAGCCGCTTCCATATCCCTTGTTAAAGTCATGGCAAATGGCTTTAAATAATCTGTGTTGCTGATAAGCGATTGGTTAAATTCTATAGTTGACATATCATTGTGTTTAACTAATTATACGTAAAGTTAAACACAATAGTTTTAATAAAGCTAATTTTTGTTTAGTATTTTTTACTTTTTCTTAAACAGAAAAAATAAGCCTGCTAATGTAGAACATAGATAGTTTAAAAAAATTGCATACTAAAATGCGGCGAGGAATTCCATTACTTCTGCGTAAGATTTCTTGAAATTAATAGGCGGTAAAATCTTCTTTTCGTAGGTATTTGTAAGCTGGCCGGAAATTATTACCGGTGTTTTAGGGAAATTTTTGCTAAGTGTTTCGATAAATTTATCAAAATTAAATTTGGGGCCAACGCTTGTTAAGTGTGTGTATATGTAATCCGGTTTTTTTAATTGAACCAGGTACTCAACATCTTTTAAAGGAATACTGCAGCCAAGATAGATGGTAGTTACGCCTTTATTTTTCAGCATATAATTCATAAACAACAGGCTCAGTTCATGGTATTCTGATTCGGGCAGAAATAATAAAACAGATTTATTTATTTTAATGGTGCTTCTTATACTTTCAATACCCACAATAAGTTTTTGACGGATGATATTGGTTACAAGATGCTCCTGGCCGGGATTTATATGGTTAGTAAGCCAGAGTATTCCTATTTTTTCGAGGAAAGGAAATATAATTTGTGAGATTGTTTTTTCGATTCCTTTAGCAGCAATAAAATCGTCCAGTACTTCTTCAAAAGCTTCCATATCCAGGTCAATCATGTATTGGATAAGCGTATTCACAATCCTGTCCTGTAAGGCCTCCAACTGGTTTAACGAAAGTATTTTATCATTAATTTCCTGCTGGTTCATTTTATCTATATGAGATATTTTGAACCCGAATTTGTTCAGCAATGCAACGTTCAGCAGTTTCTTTAATTCATCATTGCTGTAAAACCTGATGTTAGTTCCGGTGCGGTGTGGCTTAAGAAAAGTATACCGCTGCTCCCATATACGTATGGTGTGGGCCTTTATTCCGGACAGGTTTTCGAGATCCTTAATAGTAAACGAATGCATCGTGGTGATTTATGTAAACATATTACAATTACAGGCTAAAATTGTTTAATTAAGGTCGAAAAATAGTTTAAAAAGTACGTTGTGGCAGGTTTTTGAAGACTTTGGTTGTAAGGTTGTTTTGTGGAAAGAAAATAGACCATGCCGTAAGAAAGATGATCATAAAATCGGTGTACAAAGATGCATGCTCCTGGTACCATAATTCCAATTTACCTTTATAGAGGTAGATGTTTGCGTACGTAGCCCTGGGATCAGGTGCGTCTGAAACAATTTTTTCTTCATCTCTGAAAATGATAGAGCCAATACCCGTTATACCGGGTTTACAATTGTAAATCTTTTGTTGTACTTCATCGGGATATTGCCTAAAACTCACTTCCATCAGGGGACGAGGGCCTACAATACTCATATCACCCTTAAATATATTGATGATTTGTGGAAGTTCGTTCAATTTGGTCATTCGCAATATTTTACCAAATTTGGTAACCCTTGGATCGTTACGCAAAGTAATTTCGCCGGTACCCATATTCGGGCTGTTCTTATCCATAGTAGCAAATTTCCAGATATTGAAAAACCGGTTTTTATACCCAATTCTTTTTTGAAAATAAAAAATCTCGTGCTCAGCGGTAAGCAATAAGATAATTACAGAAGGAATAAGCAACGGCGACAGCAGCATTACTGCAATGGTTGCAATAAGTATGTCTGATATTCTTTTAAAAAATCTGTACATAGTTAATAGTTAACAGTGGGTAGTGGGTAGTGGACAGTGGGCATTTATTGCAAACTGTCAACTGCGAAATGCCGGCTGCTAAAACACTTCTTTTATCTTTTCACAAACAGCCTTCAAATCTTCATCGGTAATATTTGTTGAGCAGGGAATACTTAAGCAACGCTGATAAACAAAATCAGATTGATTGCTGTTGTTGTAAAAAATATTTTCGGTAAACATTCTTAACTGATTCATAGGTACCCAAAAGGGCCGACTCTGCATTTTGTTTTCATTCAGAATTCTCAACACCTCTTTTTGTTTTTCCGTCATGATGGTTGGTAACCAGCAATTGGCATTTACATCTGCACTCACTTCCTGAAATTTTATATCACCTACGCCTTCCAATTCATTTTTATAAAAAGTCATTACTTCCTGCTTGCGTTTTATAAAGCCCGGTAATTGCTCCATTTGCGCAACACCCATGGCGGCGGCAACATTTACCAGGCGGTAGTTATAGCCAATTTCGTCATGCATGTATTCAAAAGGATCACTCTTGGCCTGCGTGGTTAAATGTTTAGCTTTTTTTGCCAGTGCCTCATCATCAGTAACAATCATTCCACCACCACCGGTTGTAATTATTTTATTACCATTGTAACTGAATGTACCCATCAAACCAAAACTACCGGCGTGTTTGCCTTTATAGTAAGAACCCAATGCTTCGGTGCTGTCTTCAACAACAGTAACATTGTTTTTTGCAGCTAAAGACATCAGCCTGTCCATATCACAAATATTACCCAGCACATGCACAGGCATTAAAACCGGTATTCTTCTGCCATCTTTTTTATAATGGCAAACGCTATTGCGTTGTTCAGTTTCTTCTGTAAAAAACTGCTCCAGCAAATCAAGGTCCATTTGCCATGTTCCGGGGTCTGTATCAATCAATATCGGATCAGCACCGGTATATTTTATTGAATTACAGGTGGCAATAAAAGTTATGTTTGGGGTAATTACATAGTCATCAGCATTAACGCCCATCATCACCAAACAAATGTGCAGGGCTGTGGTACCGCTGCTGGTGGCCACTGCGTATCTGGTGCCGGCAAATTCGGCACTCATTTTTTCAAACTGATCTACATAAGCACCAACGCTGCTAACCCAGCCGGTATCTAAGCAATCCTTAACGTATTTCCATTCGTTGCCGGCCATATTAGGGCCACTGAGTAAAAGCATAATTATCTTTTTTGCATTGCAAACCTATATAAAAAAATTGCTCCTGCCTAAAGGCAGAGCAATTTTACAGCAGATACTATAAATAAATTCATCCGGCCATATTTAGAAGGAAGTAAAATTCATTTCTGTTGTAATTTCACTTTCCTCATTTTACCTTAACCATATGCATATTTAAAACCCAACTACAATAGAAGTAGTGAAAAAAGTATTATTGTTTGAATTGGCACTCCCTTTTTCAAAAATCTCATCCCTGCTTTTCAATGTTCTTATTTCAATCCTGATAACTGCATTACTTACCACCAAATAATCTACGTTTAAAGAAAATCCTGATGTTTGAAAACCATTAGGTGTACCGCTTGCTATGATGACACCCTTCTTATCGTTATAATATTCTCCCCGTGCCGCAATAGTCCATTTAGTGTTGGGTACATACTTAACAATTATAACAGGAGAATACCAGGTATTCATATTGCTGCTTCCTTTGGCTTTTTGCTCAGTACCAATATCAAACCCGGCAGTAATGCCAAACTTGCTGGTTATATTAAAAATGCCGTACAAGTTATGAAAATAGCGCCATTGCCGTGTACTATCAGGTTTATCTGTGCCAATGAACGTACTATAATTTATAATAGTTGAAGCATTGGGTTTGTATTGCAACTGTGTGCCATAGCTCATCAATGAATTGCCATTAATACGTTTAATACGTTGCCACCCGTTTAATACCAATCCACTCATTATCCATTTATTATTATTGCTCGTATAAGTAAGTTTTGCACCGCTTTCAAAATAGGGTGAATTATCAGCCAGTATGCTCCTTGTAAGCACCCAGCAATCTTTTGACACGGCGCTTTCAAAACCAATATGTGAAGTAAATATGCCGGCATCAATCCAAAGGTTTTTCTTTTTAGAAATTTTTACCCCTGCATTAGCTTCGTAAACATTTTTTAAAACGCCTGTTTCTGCTGCATAGTTTGCATTCATGTAAGTACCGGCTGCCAAAGCAATATTTGCTCTTACCCTGTTGGCATTATAGGCAGCTTTTATGTAACCCAGGTTCAAATTAAATTCATTGTGCCGGTTATGACTGTAAAAAAATGCCGGCCGTACATTATTTGCAGGTTTATTAAAATCGTAACTGTAATATGCTTCCACATAAGCACTGAAGCTTAACGGATTTGTTTTTACACTATCCTGTGCAATAATATCTGTGAATGGTAACAATGCCAATCCTAAAAAAACCTTTTTCATCTTTTGTCTATTTTTTTAATATCACCCAGGTAATAAAGCCGCTGTTATATTATATTTCAAAAGTAGATTAACTAAGGAGGCTAAATTATAAAACAATAAGGAGCAGTTTTTCAACCACTCCTCATAAAATCATTTAGCTAATTCAGGCATAACCTTCCGCCCTGAACAATGTTATATATTCCTGAATTTCTCTACAAACGAATCAGTTACAATGCCCGTTTTTAAAAACGTATAAATTTCTTTTACGCCATCAGGTACCGTTTTGGTAATGGTAAAACCCAGTTCATTTTTTATTTTATCAAAATTTACACGATAGTCTCTTGGATCTTCACTGCTATCTACATAAATAACATTTACATCGGGCACTACTTTACAAACCTCCTTAATAATCATTCCTTTGGTGTAATTCTCTTCGGTGCTGCCCACATTAAACACATTGGATTTAACTTTTTCAACCGGACTTTCCAGAACCAGCACTACTGCTCTTGCCAAATCATCTACATGGCAATAAGGCCGCCAGAACTGCTGACCCCATATTTCCTGCTCACCATGTACGGCTGCATTGCGGGTAAATTCGTTAACGGTTAAATCAAACCTTATCCTTGGAGAAAAGCCATACACCGTACTGAAACGCAGAGCCGTACTACACATGGGGCTGTCTTTTTTTTCTTCCAGCAAATATTTTTCAAACTTTACTTTTAACTCGGCATATAAAGAAACCGGGTTTAGTTCTGATGTTTCAACAACAAAGGAATCTGGATCGGCCATTTTACCATAATTGCTGCATGTGCTTGAGAAAACAAAACGTTTTACACCGGCCGCTTCAGCTTTGTTAAACAACAAAACAGATCCATCCCAATTGGTTTCATTTGCTTCGAAACTGAATTTTTTGCAGGCTGGGTCGCCTACAATAGCCGCTAGGTGTGCAATGCCATCAATACCTTCAAGCGCTTTATCAA
>JBKJLT010000418.1:0-5419 GCA_046596765.1 Ferruginibacter sp.
AAAACAGAACTGATCCTTTATCACGGTTTTAACAGACATAAAAAAGCGAAACCACGCGGTTTCGCTTTTTTTGTTTTATAAAAATATTATTACAGAGGTGTGCAACTACAATAGTCAAATTTCATTCCCCAGTTGCCACCGGAAAGGTTAATTCTTACACCATTACCCCAGCCTGTTTCTGTACTAATAAGCTGGTTAGATGAATTATATTGCTTAACTACTGCATGAGCAGCTATACATCCGCAGGCACCTAAAGGAATTCTTGAAATAGGGATCTGGTAGGTATAACTAGTAACATTATTATGTGAGCTTACAAAAGGAAACTGGCCTGGTATGGGGTTTCCGGGGTTGTTTACCGGAATCAATGCACAATCTCCAACATATAAATGGGTTTGTGATAGTACCCAGCCATTTGTGGTGGTGTAAGTAATATAAATATAATTGGCGTCATTGCTTACATTTACTGTACCAGCATTAATGGTTTGCCCGGCTATTAATGTAACTTCTGTAGGCGTACATCCTCCGGGCGTTTCCCGGCTCAGTATAGGTTCTTTGTTTCCATCTCCGTTCGGCAGTATTACATACCTGGAACTGGGTGGAACTGCGGCAGTTGACTGCACTGGGGCAGCTTCAGCAGCCGGATTTATTTTTTGGCAGGAACTGGTGAACAAAATGGAAAATAGTAATGCGGGGAGTAATAATTTTTTCATAAGAGGAATTGGTTTTTTGATTTAAAAAATAAATATAAATACTGAATCTTTAATGCTAACGTCTTTTCTTTTTGTTTTATTACTTCCGGGAAAGAAAAAAATGGTGAATTAGAAGATTTATATGAAAAGAGAAAAAATTCTGGGAAATTTACTTAGTATAATAAAATGAATTGCATTAAAAAACTGGTAACTTCTACCGATCTATTTGGTAATGTTACTTTTTGTGTCAGAAAGATAGTTAATATGCCTGCCGCTCATTTAATTGGTAAGTTCTTCTAAACTAACAGCGCTCCAATACATACCAAATAATAAAGAAAATTACAACTGTACTCAGGCAACCGCCGCCTAGTTTTTTTGCGCCATATCCGGCAATTAATCCTCTCACTAATTTGTTCATTTTTTCTAATTTTTATTGGTTAATAAAGATATGGTAAAGCTAACTGTATAAATTGAAAACTATTATGCATAAGCAATTAGAATGCCATATTAAAACTGTGTATAACTATGGCAAAACGCTGTAAAAAATCAAAATTTTCTATTGTTTCATTCCTTTATATTTGCCCTCTTACTTAAATAAAGATAAAACCGTGCGTTTAAAGAGTTTAGAAATAAAGGGATTTAAGAGTTTTGCCGATAAAACCATACTTAATTTTGACGAAGGCATCACGGGTGTAATTGGCCCTAATGGCTGCGGAAAAAGCAATATTGTAGACAGCATCCGCTGGGTAATTGGTGAGCATAAAATTAGTAATCTGCGAAGCGAAAATCTGGAGAGCCTTGTTTTTAATGGTAGCAAAACCCGCAGTGCCAGTGGCATTGCCGAGGTTAGCCTAACTTTTGATAATACAAAAAATCTGCTTCCAACCGAGTTCAGCACTGTTACTGTAACCCGCAAATATTATAAAAGCGGCGAGAGCGAATACCGCCTGAATGATGTGGCCTGCCGTTTAAAAGATATTCATAACCTGTTTATGGATACCGGTATTAGCAATGATAGTTATGCTATTATTGAACTGGGTATGGTGGATGATATTATTAAGGATAAAGAATTCAGCCGCCGTAAAATGCTGGAACAGGCTGCGGGGATTTCTATCTACAAAACGAGGAAAAAAGAAGCCAAACTAAAATTAGATGCTGCTGAACAGGATCTTGCCCGTGTGGAAGATCTGTTGTTTGAAATAAATAACCAGCTTAAAAGCCTGGAAAGCCAGGCTAAAAAAGCTGAGAAGTATTTCGAAATAAAAAAGGAATACAAAGAAGTTAGTATCGAACTTGCCAAAGCCGCACTGGAAGGTTTTAATGTTACCTATCACGACCTGAATGAGAAACAAAAGGCTGAAGTTGATAAGCGTATTGAACTGGAAGCCATTATAGCCAAAGAAGAAGCCCTGCTGGAGCAGGAAAAACTTGACATGGTAACCAAAGAAAAGGCATTGCAAACCATGCAACACGCATTTAATGAAATGCTTGATGCAGTGCGCAGTAAAGAAAACGAAAAGAATTTAAGCAGTCAGCGTTTACAATATTTAAAAGAAAGAGAAAGCGGTTTAAATGAATTTTTGCAAAAAGCAGGCGGACAGTTAAAAGGACTGGATGAAAGCATTCAGTTTACCGGTAACCAGATAAGTGAAGATGAAATGCAATTAACGCAGTTTGAAAGCAAACTGGTTGACCTGAAAAATGCAGTGGAAGAAAAGCGCAAAGTTTTTGATGACAAGCGCAGCCACATTGATGAATTGCGCAAACAAAGCCAGGCTTTACAGCGGGAACAGTTTGATGCGGAGAAGAAAGTGGCGGTGGCAGATACATCTATACAAAATTTACAAAGAACTGTAACCCAGATTCAGGAAGAGAAAACGCAGCGCCAGCAACAGTTACAACAACTTGAGCCGGAGAAAAGACAGAAAGAAACAGAACTGGAGCAAAAGAAAACCGGCCTGCAGCAATTGCAGGATCATCACGAGTTTACTAAGGAACAGATTTTGCAAACGCAGAATAAAATGGAAAGCCTGCGTAACGAACTGGCAACTGAAAGCCGCACATTAGACAGTAAGAAGAACGAACATGACCTGCTGAAAAGTTTGATTGATTCAATGGAAGGTTACCCGGAGAGTGTAAAATTTTTACACAACAATCCAAACTGGAACCACACGGCACCGCTGTTAAGCGATATTATTTATGTAAAAGAAGAATATCGTGCTGCTGTTGAGAATGTTTTAGAGCCTTACCTGAATTATTATGTAGTTAATAATCTGCAAGAAGGTTTACAGGCCGTGCATTTGCTGGATGATAACAAAAAAGGCAAAGCCAATTTCTTTTTACAGGATAAGTTTACCGGATTTGAAAGTCATGATCAGCCTGAGGGAACCATACCCGCATTAAGCGTGGTGGAGATCGACAGCAAATATGCTAATCTTGCCAAACACTTACTGGGCAATGTTTTTATTGCAGAGGATGAAGATGCATTGATTAATAGTAACGGAGCTGTGGTACTTGAAAAAACCGGAAAATATGTAAAAGGAAAATATTCGCTAACCGGTGGAAGCGTTGGTTTATTTGAAGGAAAGAAAATTGGCCGTGCAAAAAATCTGGAAAAGTTAATTGAAGAGATAGTTGCGCAGGAAGTGGTTGTTACAGCACTTAAAGCAAACATTCAGGAGCATCACAACGAAGTGATTGCCTTTAATGAGCAATTGAAAGAAAATGCTATGAAGCAAACGCAGCATGACATTAATAATTTAACCAATCATGTTTTTTCTTTACAAAATAAAATAGAGAATCTAACACACCTGGAACAAACAAGTACTGCAAGAATAACAGAACTGGAAAAACAGTTGGAGAACAATCATTCAGACATTGCAAGCACCCGTGAAACTTTAAACCTGTTTAATACACAGACTAAAGAACTGACCGAAAAAATGCTTTTGATAGAACAGGATTATACAGCGGCAGAGAAAGATTACGGCAGTGCCACCACAAATTTTAACGACAGTAACCTGCAGTATACCAAGCAGCAAAGCAAAGTGGTTTCGCTTAAGCAGGAATTTGAGTTTAAAACGAATCAGCTTAACGACCTTACACTTCAGATTGAGAACAGCACTGCACAACTCACCGAAGCATCTGCCAGTATTACCGAAACTGCAAGCCAGTTAAAAGAACTGGAAGCAATGATGGTAAGTATGTTGCAGAATAAAGAAACAGAAGAGAGAGCATTAAATGAGGCTGACCAGTTGTATTATAACCTGCGCAATGCATTAACCGAAAAAGAAAATGCTATAAAGAGCAAACTCAAGTCGAAAGAAGGCATTGATACTTTGCTTAATGAAATAAAAGACAGGCTCAGTGATCTTAAACTGCAACTGGCAGGTATGAAGGAACGGCTAAACGTTGAATTTAAGGTTGACCTGGATGTTATAATTGATGAGCCCCGTACAACAGATAAACCGCTTGAAGAACTGCGTGAAAAAAATGAAAGGCAACGTAAGCGTTTGGAAAATATCGGCGAAATAAATCCTACGGCCATTGAGGCTTATACGGAAATGAAAAAGCGTTACGATTTCATCCTGGAACAAAAAAACGACCTGGTAACGGCAAGGGAAAGCCTGATGCTTACCATACAGGAAGTAGAAGCAACTGCCAACCAGCAGTTTCTGGATACGTTTAATAAAGTAAGAGAGAATTTTCAGAAAGTTTTTCAGGCATTGTTTACCGAAGATGATACGGCTGATATGATCATGGTTGATCCGGAGAATTTAGCCGAAACCAATATTGATATTATTGCCAAACCAAAAGGCAAACGCCCTTCATCTATCGGCCAGTTAAGCGGCGGAGAAAAAACTTTAACCGCAACAGCTTTGTTGTTTGCCATTTACCTGATTAAACCTGCACCTTTCTGTATTCTGGATGAGGTGGATGCACCTTTGGATGATGCCAACGTGGGCAAGTTTACGCAGATGATTAAAAAATTCAGTGAGAACAGCCAGTTCATCATTGTAACCCATAATAAAATGACCATGAGTGCTGTAGATGTAATTTATGGCGTAACTATGCAGGAGCCGGGCGTAAGTAAACTGGTGCCGGTTGATTTCAGAAGCCTCAATTAATGACTGCCTGTCGGCGAGGCAGGGATAATTGTTTAAATGATACGGATAATGTTATCCTTTTCAGAAAACAATTTTTCTGGAAGGGAATTGGAAAAAATTACCTGGTATACATTTTTCATTATAAATTAAAACAATCATCATGGAAACACAATCAATCCTCATTATTCTTGTTCTAGGTGCTTTAGCCGGCTGGCTGGCCGGTATGGTTTTCCAGGGCGGGGGCCTCGGGCTCATCGGCAATATCATTGTTGGCATTGTAGGTGGCTTTATAGGCTACTGGCTGTTACCAAAATTAGGAGTACACATCAACACCGGTACAGGCTGGCTTAATTATGTTTTAACTGCAGCAATTGGTGCAATTGTACTGCTGGCATTAATCAATCTTATTTTTGGGCGAAAGCGGTAGTAGGTTAAAAAAAATTCGACCTGTAAAATAACAAAGTCTGGCTCTAAGCCGGACTTTGTTATTTTGTAAAATTGGTTAACTTTATTAAAATTAGTTTTATGGGCAAAGCCGAAATCAAGCAAAAAATACACAACCTGATTGATGAAATGGATGATGAAACTGCTTTGCAAATGCTGTATGAAGAAGCGGTGGAGTATAAG
>JBKJLT010000046.1:0-6710 GCA_046596765.1 Ferruginibacter sp.
GGAAAAGTCCACCTGCCCGAATCAAAACTCGTGAATATGATTGTTTGCTCTATGGCTTTTGAATCATCTTTAAAATTAATTGTATCTACTTTTCCTGTATCTACAATTTCAAAATGCGGAATGGAATCAGGGAGGACAATCCATTTAGTCAGCCTGCCTGCATTAAGCGGTGCTTTCAGTATAAGTTTTATCTGCTCTCCAATTAAAATATCTTTTTTGTCGGTAATGGTTTGCAGCGTTTGGCAAAAAATAAATTGCATACAAAAAGTAAAACAGGCTGTCAATCCACCGGCAATTATTTTATGCTGTATTTTTCTTTTTGTCATTATTATTTTCCAAATCACATTCTGTTAATAAAAAACTGCTGCAAAATTTTTACATAGTCATCATCTGTTCGCACATGCAGCAACTCTGCCCCGGCTTTTCTAAAATAATTTTTACTTATTTCACTCTGCTCCATAAAATGTTGCTGATAATTATAACGCACCATTTCATCGCTGCTGTCTATCCACAAATTTTTGTTTGTCTCTGCATCCTGCACCTGCAACAAGCCTGCATCGGGCAGTTGCATATCCATCTTATCATATACCCGTATGCCAATTACGTCATGCTTATTGCCAATAACTTTAAGTCCATCATCATAACCGGTTGCCAAAAAATCGCTTAATACAAAAGCAATACTTCGTTGTTTTACCGAGCGACTGAAAAATTTGATGGCATCATCCAGGTTGGTGCCTTGTTTTTTTGCTTCAACAGTCAATAGTTCCCTTACAATATATAAAGCATGCTGCCGGCCTTTTTTAGGGGCAATATATTTTTCTATTTTATCACTAAAGAAAATAACGCCCACTTTATCGTTGTTATTAATTGCGCTGAAAGTAAGCACGGCACCCATCTCAACAATCAGGTCTTTCTTTTTCCTGGCTACCGTACCAAATAAGTTACTGGCACTCGTATCAATCAACAGCATCACCGTAAGTTCCCGTTCTTCTTCAAACACTTTGGTAAAGGGATGACTGAACCTGGCACTCACATTCCAGTCAATAAAACGCACATCGTCACCGGCATAATACTCCCGCACTTCTCTAAAGCTCATACCCTTTCCCTTAAAAGCCGAATGATATTCACCCGTAAATAAATGCGTGGTGATCTTTTTGCTCTTAATTTCAAGCTCTCTTACCTTTCTTAATATTTCTTCTGTTGTCAACATCGTTGTTCGTTGTACGTTGATCGTTGTTCGGCCTTAAATGCAAATCAGCTTTTTGCTTATAAAGCCGTGTTCGTTGTTCGGCATTTACTTCAGGTCGGCCTTTTGGTTATAGTTAATAAAGCCATTTAACACCTGCAATGCTTTTTCTAAAGCAGGAATAATTTTATTAAATTCTTCTTCTGATATAATTTCCACCATTACAGCAATATTTAATAAAGTTTCCAACTCATATAAAGAGCCTCTGGAAATATGTAAAAACTGCAAAGTATCTTTTTTGTACTGCCGCCCCAGTCCTTCCGCAATATTTGAAGGAACAGAAACTGCTGCTCTTTTAGTTTGCGACGTTAAAGCATATAATTCCTCTTTAGGAAATTTCTTTGTCAGCAAATAAATTTCTTTTACCAACTGCATGGCATTTTTCCAGGCATCTAAATCTTTATAACTTCTCATAAAAAATAATTTAGCATACATACATCTTCGCACACGATCAACGAACAACGCCCAATGATCAACGGTTTATGGCACATTAACACTTCTCAATATTTCATTAATTATTTGTTCAACATTCACGTTTTCTGCTTCCGCTTCGTATGTCAATCCAATTCTGTGTCTTAAAACATCTTTACTAATGCCTCTCACATCTTCAGGAATTACATATGCCCGGTTATTTAAAAATGCATAAGCTTTTGCAGCCAGCGCTAAATTAATACTTGCTCTTGGCGATCCTCCAAAACCGATCAAAGGTTTCAATTTTGGCAGGTTATATTTATCGGGATAACGTGTTGCAAAAACAATATCTAAAATATAATTCTCTACTTTTTCATCCAGGTAAACCTGTCGCACCAGTTCTTTAGCAGTTAAAATTTCGCTGGTAGATGCAACTGGATTTATTGGCGGAAAACTTAAACCCAATGTATTCTGGCGAATGATCAATTGCTCCTCAGACTTACTCGGATAATCTACCACCACCTTCATCATAAACCGGTCAACCTGTGCTTCTGGTAAAGGATAAGTTCCCTCCTGCTCAATCGGATTTTGTGTAGCAAGCACTAAAAAAGGTTCGGGCAATTTATAAGTGGTATCACCAATCGTTACCTGTCTTTCCTGCATGGCTTCCAGCAAGGCGCTCTGCACTTTTGCCGGAGCCCTGTTTATTTCATCTGCCAAAATAAAATTGGAGAAGATGGGACCTTTACGAACCATAAATTCATTTTTCGACTGGTTGTATATCATCGTACCAACCACATCGGCAGGCAACAGGTCGGGCGTAAACTGAATACGGCTGAAACCGGCATGTACTGCCTGCGCCAGCGATTTAATAGCCAGAGTTTTTGCAAGTCCGGGCACGCCCTCCAGCAGCACATGGCCATTGCTTAACAGGCCAATCAATAGCCTTTCAATCATCGATTGCTGGCCAACAATCACTTTGCTTAACTCATCATTAATACGGGTAACAAATCCGGATGCGCTGGTAATTTTTTCGTTCAGCAAACGGATGTCTTCAGATGTTTGAACCATAGGTTTTATTTTTTTGTTTATCCCGATTATTTCGGGGAGCCTGGCAGCAAAACTTTACTCAGTTTCATCGGCAACGGCTGTTTATTAATTTTTATTCTTTTAGTAAAAGAGTAAAAATTAATCACTCTTGTACAATATTTCTTTATTGAGCTTTAATTATGTTTTATTTAATCTTTTCGATCTTCGAATTGTTCTTCATGTTACCTCTCCTTTGGAGGTCGCAAAATACGAACTATGCCTAACAAAAATTTAGCCGTTTTTATGAAGGGAGCAAAACTTTGTTAAAATCAATCTAACTTTAGTAAAAAAATTATCATGGTAGATCAACAATTAATAACAACATCAAACACATTGGAAGGATACCGCGTTACCAAACACCTGGGCGTTGTAAGAGGCATTACTGTAAGAAGCCGGAGTTTACTGGGCAATATCGGCGGCGGTTTTCAGGCCCTGTTTGGTGGTAAAATCAGCATCTATGTAGAGCTTTGCGAAAAAACAAGAGAAGAAGCTTACCAATTAATGCTACAACATGCAAACGAACGTGGCGCCAATGCCATCATTAATATGCGTTATGATGCCAACGAAGTAATGGCAGGTATTAATGAAGTATTGGTTTATGGTACGGCGGTGGTAGTGGAGAAAATATAATCGCAGATTTATACGATTGTTTTGATTACGCTGATTTTTTAACCAGTAAAAGTAAATCTTATGTTCAACGTTAATTTTTTACTCTCCATGCCAGGAGGTACGGAATGGATTCTGATTATCATTATCCTTGTAGCTTTAATTGCTTGTCCGGTTTTAGCTATTGTTTTTTATTTACAAGCAAGTAGATTAAGACAAGAAAACAAGGAGCTATTGACGAGGTTGTTAGATAAGAATAAATAATTCTTAACTCAGGTATTTCCCAACAATCGGCATCCTTCTACCCACGCCAAATGCTTTTGGCGATATACGTATGATGGGACAAAACTGGTTGCGTTTGTATTCGTTGAGGTTTACCATCTTTAGAATTCTGTCAACCAATGCAGCATCAAAACCCATAGCTTTTATTTCATTAGGCCCTTGCCTTCTTTCAATATACTGGTATAAAATTTTATCCAGTATATCATATTCAGGTAAACTATCCGAGTCCTTTTGCCCGGGCCGCAGTTCTGCGCTTGGTGGTTTTGTAATGATATTATTTGGGATGATTGCTTTATCCTTATTGATAAATTTTGCCAAAGCATAAATCTGCAGTTTGTAGCAATCTCCCAAAACCCCAATACCACCGGCCATATCGCCATACAGCGTACCGTAACCGGTTGCCAGTTCGCTTTTGTTTGATGTGTTTAATAAGATATAACCAAATTTATTGGCGATTGCCATTAATAAATTTCCACGGGTGCGGCTTTGTATATTTTCTTCAGCAATACCAAAAGGCAGGTCTTTAAAAATGTGTTTCAATTCATTTAAAAAACTGTTGTAAATATTTTCAACCGGTATAATGTCGTAAGGGTTTTCTAAATTTTTACTTAGTTGTTCTGCATCGCTTACAGAGTGCGTTGTTGAATATTGCGATGGCATCAATACTGCTCTCACATTATCTGTTCCCAATCCAGCACATGCAAGTGCCAGTGTAACGGCACTGTCAATACCACCACTGCTGCCGAGTATTGCTTTAGTAAAACCCATCTTGTTAAAATAATCTTTTATGCCCAGCACAATGGCATCGTAAACCATTTCAATGTTGAGGTTCTCATGCAACGTTTCAGGAATAAGTTCTTTATCGGGCATGCGGTTGGCAGGTTCAATTACCGGTGCTTCAATCGTTCCGTCATCATTCAAAATAAAAGATTGAATGGCTTCTTCAAACCTCGGCAACTGGCCACAAAGATTTGCAGCAGCATCAAAAACCAGAGAAGCTCCGTCAAAAACAATTTCCGTCTGGCTGCCGATGGCATTGCAATAAAATAACGGCAATTTATACTTTGTAACATTTGCTTTTATTGTTGCTTTTCTGTCTTCATCATGCGTATAATCAAATGGCGATGCCGATAGGTTGATCATCACATCGGGTTGTTGCTTCATCAATTCATCCATGGGACAATTGCGGTACAAAGGATTATCACCCAGATTCCAGATATCTTCGCAAATAGTTACAGCCAGCCGCTTTCCTTTAAATTCCATGATGCTCCAATTGTACGCCGGTTCAAAATAACGGTACTCATCAAACACATCATAATTAGGCAGACAGGTTTTATGTGCAATTGCTTTTATTTCTTTTTCGTGCAATAAAAATGCAGCGTTAAACAAATCCTTTCCTTCTCTTACAGGATTACGATCGGGTGCGCCAACCAATACGCCAATTGTATCTGCGTGTTGTTTTATTACATCAATGGCTGCATAACTTTTATTGATAAAATCTTCAAATTCCAGGAAATCACGGGGAGCATAGCCGCAAACACTCAGCTCGCTGAAAACGATCAGGTCTCCACCTTGTTCTTTTGCGGTTTCAATAGCACTGATGATTTTTTGCGTATTACTTTCGAAGTTACCTATGTGATAGTTTTGCTGTGCTAAAAATATTTTCATGCCCCAAACCCTTAATCGGGCTTAACTTTATGTTTAGAAATGATTTTTTATCATTGTAAAGTTAAAATAAGATAATGAGAATAGCTTTTGTATTTCTTTTTGCTGCTATGCTGATTCTTTCCTGTAGCAACGCAGATAAAACACCCAACGTTTCAAACATAAAAATTGAATTAAACAGCATGCGTTTTGAGAAAGACCTATTTACCATTGATTCAACAAATTATACCGCCAATCTTGATTTACTGATATCTAAATACCCAAGTTTTGGAGAGAATTTTCTGGCTACTATTTTAAACACAGATCCTACATGGAGTGCCGATAGTGCTGCTGATTATGTGCATGGCTTTACTATAGCATACAGGCATGTTTACGATACTGCACAAATTTTTTTTAAAGATTTTTCTCCTTACGAAAAAGAAATAAAACAAGGTTTGCAGTTTGTGAAATATTATTTTCCTGCTTACAAGGACCGTAAAAGACTTATTACTTACATTGGCCCCATTGATGGTTATGGTGATATACTTACCGATGATGCAATATTGGTTGGATTGCAACATCATTTAGGTAAAAACTTCTCTTTGTACAAATCAACATTTGTACAGGAAACCTATCCCGAATATATCAGCAACCGGTTTGAGCCAGCATATATAGCAGTAAACTGCATGAAGAATATTGTGAATGATCTTTACCCGGAGAAGATGGATGACAAGCCGCTGGTGCATCAAATGGTAGAGAAAGGAAAACGATTGTATATCCTGAGCAAACTCTTACCAAAAACAGAAGAATACAAATTGATTGGTTATACAAATGAACAGTTAAAAGCAGTTTATGAACATGAACCAGCGGTTTGGGATCTGTTTGTGCAAAATAATTTTTTACAAACTATAGACAATAATATCATCAAAAACTACATTGGCGAAGGACCAAAAACACAGGAACTGGGAGAAGCGTCGCCTGGTAATATAGGTAGCTTTGCAGGCTGGCAGATTGTAAAAAAATTCATGGGTAAAAACTCAAAAACGAGTTTAACTGAATTGATGGCTACCGATGCTGAAACAATTTTTCAGCAGGCAAAATACAAACCGTAATTTATCAGGCAGCCTGCACCTGCTGCATTACCTGTTCCGGTTTTTTCCCCAGTTGTTTCATCACCCTAAAGTGTGAAGCAACAGCTTCGCTCATGGTATCATATTTATTATAAGGCAGGTTAAACTCTTTCGCTTTTTCCATCACAATTTTGCTTATTTCTGGATAATGCACATGGCTTATGCGTGGGAAAAGATGATGTTCTATCTGGTAATTCAATCCGCCAACAAACCAGGAAATTACTTTATTACCCATAGCAAAATTTGCCGTGGTCCGCATCTGGCACTCGGCCCAGGCACTTTCAACTTGTTTGGTTTCATCT
>JBKJLT010000064.1:0-10622 GCA_046596765.1 Ferruginibacter sp.
TGCGGCGGGTGCCATTGCTGATATAGAAACGGTATCCATGGCAGTACAAAAAAAGCTGATGCCGCAACAATACATTGATAATAATGATGCATATCATTTTTTTCAGCATGCAGGAGGATTGCTGAAGACCGGCCCCACACAAACTAATGTGATGGATATAGTGGTGGCGATTATTGAATAAAAGTACCTATTCCTAATGATGGTATATTTGTTGTAATTACCACACAGGAATGTTATTATTTTTTAACCGGCAACTTCTTTATATATGTCCCTTCGTCAATTCATTGCATCCAGAAAATTTTTAAGGCCTTTTCAATTCATAAAAGATACCGCCACCCTTGGGTGGAACGAAGTAGCTTCTATCTTTGGCCTGCACGATGATGTTTTTTATAATCCTGGACACATAAAAATAGAAAAACCGGTTACGGCCATCCTTATTGGTGTGGGCCACCGGGGTAGCATTTATGCAGACTATGCCGTTAAAAATCCGGGTGAATTAACTATCGTTGCAGTAGCCGATATTAATCCTGAAAGAAGGAAGAAAGCAGCCAGGTTGTACAAACTTTCGCAGGATTGCTGTTTTAAAGACTGGAAAGAAGTTTTTTCAAAAGCAAAATTTGCCGATGCGGTGATCATTGCTACGCCAGATCAACTGCATACACAACCATGCCTGGCAGCATTGGATGCAGGTTATGATATACTATTAGAAAAACCAATTGCCGCTACCGAAGCTGAGTGTCGCCTCATCTTACAAAAGGCTATCGAAACCAACCGCATTGTGGGTGTTTGTCATGTACTTCGTTATTCCCCTTATTTCAGGGAATTGAAAGAAGTGATTGATGCCGGACTGATTGGGGATATCATCAGCGTACAACATATGGAACCGATCGAACACATCCACATGAGCCATTCCTATGTTCGGGGTAAATGGCGTAACAGTAAAAATGCGGCTCCCATCATTTTAGCAAAATCATCACACGATACAGATATTATACGCTGGTTAGTCAACAGCCCGGTACATGACGTACACTGCTTTGGTAACCTACGCTGGTTTACCAACCGCAATGCACCGGAAGGAAGTACCGAACGATGTACAGATGGATGCAAGGTGGAAGCAACTTGTCCTTATTCAGCATTACAGATCTATTACCGCGACAGGAAACGGTTGTATGTATTCGACCTGCCGGCCGATGAATCCTGCTGGGATGAAAAAATACTTGAACAATTAAAAACAACCAACTATGGCCGTTGTGTTTACCGGATGGACAATGACCAGCCCGATCACCTTACTGTAAATATGCTTTTCGAAAATGGGGTTACTGCTGCTTTTTCTATGGAAGCCCATGTTTCGTATGAAGGAAGAAGGACAAGGATCATGGGATCAAAAGGAGATATTATGGGTGATATGGAAACCTTTATTATGACTGATTTTCAAACACGTAAACAAACTATCTGGAAGCTTATAACTGATGCACATGGCGGGGGCGATCACCGGCTGATGAAAGATTGGGTGCAGGCTGTGTATCAGCAAAACAAGGACCTGCTTAGTTCATCCATTGAAGTTTCGGTAGAAAGCCACCTGATGGCCTTTGGCGCCGAACGCAGCCGTCAAAACCGTACCATCGAAGATATCAGGCTTAGTGTACAGTAATTATATCACTTAATAAAGGTTTACTTTGCAATGGTTATATTTTTATTTAAAATCAATCTAAAAAAACAGGGCATAAAATTATATTAAAACAATCTTAACCCGATATTTCAATAATGATAACTGTAATAATACCGGCATTAAATGAAGAAACAACGATTGGTTGGGTAGTTGGCCTCGCTATTAAATCGCCTGATGTTACCGAGGTAATTGTGGTCGACGATAAATCAATGGACAATACCGTTGAAGAAGCCCGTAAGGCAGGAGCCACAATTATAACCAGTACAAAACTGGGTAAAGGAGCTTCTATGAAAGATGGTGTATTGGTGGCCCAGAATGAAATTATTGTGTTTCTTGATGCAGATATTACCACTTACCCGGAGAATATTATTGCACTACTTACACAACCTGTTACTCTGCGAAAAGCTGACTTTGTTAAATCTTATTTTTCACGCCAGGCAGGAAGGGTGACTGAATTAGTAGCCAAACCATTGCTTTCTATCTTATACCCCGGATTTCCTTCATTTTGGCAGCCATTAAGCGGAATGATTGCAGGCAAAAAAACGCTTTTTAATACCATACATTTTGAAGAAGGTTATGGTGTTGACATCGGTTTGTTGATAGATATGTACCAGGCAGGGGCAAAAATTGAAGAAGTGAGTATCGGACATATTGAAAACAGGATGCAGTCGCTGGAGGAGTTGGGAAAAATGTCTAAAGACGTTGCAAATACCATCATCAAAAAATCACATGGTATACCTAATCAGAATTTAGAGACTTTTGAAAATATACAGGTAATACGGGAACAAATGGAATTTGCTATTCGGGAGAGTTTATTATCCCTGAAAAAAATTGCCATATTCGATATGGATAATACCATCTTACGGAAAAGTTTCATTAATACGGCGGCCAATGCGTTTGGATTTAAAAAAGAACTGTTAGATGTGGTAACAAACAGCAACAACGCTTTTATACGCACCAAGTTAATTGCCCGTATGCTTAAAGGAAAATCTATTGGTGAATTATTGGAACTGACAGATAGTATTGAGGTTACTCCTTATATGCAGGAGATCATCACGGCATTAAAGAAGCAAGGTTATATTACCGGTATAATCAGCGATAGTTATGATTGTGTTACCAACCATCTTAAAAACAAGTTTGGTTTCGACTTCACCATTTCCAACGAACTGGAATTTTCAAAAAGCATAGCTACCGGTGAAGTAAAAATACCCTCCTTATTCTTACTGGATGATAAAAGCCAGTGCAAACATGATTATTGCAAACTCAATGGCTTAATAGCTGTTGGGGATAGCTATAAGGTTGATTTAAAAAATATACTGTTTATAGGCGATGGCGAAAATGATATATGCTGCATAAAAAAAGTAGGTATTGGTGTATCTTTTTGCTCAACCAACCAAATGGTTGATTCAGTTGCAGACTATATAATTAAAGAACCTGATTTTAAACATTTACTGAAAATAATTATTTAGGCATGATCGCTACACTTAGTATTATAAATTTTAAAAACAAAAAATTGTTTTGTCCGATAATTTGAATATCAATACCCCGCCTTCGCTCCACCAATATTCTCAATCGGGTGCCAGGTTGTTTTTATTTCCTGCAGGTCCATAATAAAATAAGGAGATTGGCCTGTTGCATCATTCCATTTTACTTTATCGTACAGCACAACTCTTTTTACATTTAATGCCGATTTTTCCTTGATCATTTTTTGTATATCAGCATCGGCTTCGCAATAAACAGTTGCATTCACATCCATATGGTCGGCAAAGAAGGGAGCAAGCTCAGTAACTTTACCGGTGAGTATATTTACAACGCCACCCGGTAAGTCGGAGCTGTTAAGCACTTCGGCAAATGTTACGGCGCAAAGTGGCTTAGTTGCAGATGCTAAAACGATGCAGGTATTTCCTCCGGCAATGATTGGTGCAATAACAGAAACCAAACCTAACAAAGAATTGTTCTGCGGAGCAATGGCAGCCACAACACCGGTTGGTTCCGGCACCGAAAAATTAAAATGCGATGAAGCAACCGGGTTTACAGAACTGTACAGTTGCTGAAATTTATCGCACCAGCCGCTGTAATAAATTAAACGGTCAATACAAAGGTTCACTTCATTTTCTGCCTGCGCTTGTGTTGAATCCTGTTTCATCAATTCATCAATGAACTGCGCTTTTCTTCCTTCCAGCATTTCGGCAATGCGGTATAAGATTTGGCCACGGTTAAAAGCAGCTTTGCCGCTCCAGCCACCAAATGCATTTCTTGCTGCAACAACTGCATCACGAAAATCTTTTCTTGACCCTAAGCAAACGTTTGCCAGGTTTTCACCCTTCTTATTTGTTGCAATATAATATCTGCCAGACTCAGTTCTGGGAAATTGTCCGCCGATGTATATTTTGTAAGTTTTTAAAACTTCAAGCCGTTTTTCTAATGTTTTCGCCATAATTATTTTTTTAGCCGGTAAGTCGGAAAGACGTCTTCCCGACTTACCGCCGATTATTACGTTGTCAAATTTATGTAAGCAGATAAACCATGCAACCCGCCTTCTCTTCCGTAACCACTTTCTTTGTAACCACCAAAAGGAGAAGTAGGATCAAACTTATTAAATGTATTTGCCCAAATTACACCTGCTCTTAATTTTGTAGTAAGATTGAATATCTTGGAACCCTTATCAGTCCATACTCCTGCGCTAAGGCCATAAGGCGAATTGTTTGCTTTTTCTATCACTTCATCATCGGTTCTAAAACTCTGTATAGCCAGCACCGGCCCAAAAATTTCTTCCTGTGCAATGCGGTTGCTTTGTGCCACGTTTGTAAAAATGGTTGGCCTGCAATAGAATCCTTTTTTAGGAATAGCGCATGAACTCTGGTACATTTCTGCACCTTCCTGCTGGCCAATTTTTATGTATTTATTAATGATATCTAATTGTGCTTTTGAATTGATGGCGCCGATATCGGTATTCTTATCCATCGGGTCGCCAACAATTAAAGTTTCCAACCTGTCTTTTAATTTGCGAACTACTTCTTTAAAAACAGATTCCTGTACATACAAGCGACTGCCTGCGCAACATACATGACCCTGGTTAAAAAAGATGCCATTGATAACGCCTTCAACTGCCTGGTCAATTGGTGCATCATCAAAAATAATATTGGCAGCTTTACCACCCAGTTCAAGTGTTGCTTTTTTATTAGTATCTGCAATGGCACGCTGAATAATTTTTCCTACATCGGTACTGCCGGTGAAAGCAATCTTATTAATGTCTGCATGATTAACGATAGCAGCACCTGTTGCACCTGCACCGGTAATAATATTTACAACGCCCGGCGGAAGATCCGCTTCCTGTATAATTTCTGCAAGCTTTAATGCAGTGAGTGAAGTGTTTTCTGCAGGTTTTAAAACAACCGTATTTCCACAAGCCAATGCTGGTGCAATTTTCCAGGCTGCCATCAGTAAAGGAAAATTCCAGGGAATTATTTGACCAGCCACACCCAAAGGTTCTGTTCTGCGGTTTGGAAATGCATATTCCAGTTTATCGGCCCAGCCTGCATAGTAAAAGAAATGATTGGCTGCTGTTGGTACATCAAAATCACGGCTTTCACGAATGGGTTTACCGCCGTCTAATGTTTCAATGATGGCAAATTCTCTTGCACGTTCCTGTATCATACGGGCAATGCGGTAAATATATTTTGCCCTCTCTGCAGGCGGCATTTTTTTCCAGGTTTTATCATAAGCTGTTCTTGCAGCCACAACCGCTTTATTTACATCAGCCGTATTTGCTTCAGCAATCATCGAAAGCTTTTCTTCTGTTGCCGGGTTAATGGTTGCAAAATGTTTTTTGCTCAGCGGCTTTTCAAATTTGCCATTGATGAAAAGATCGTACTGCGTATTTATTTTGGCAGCACTTTTACTTTCCGGTGCCGGTGCTAAATTTCTTGCACTGTCAAATTTTAATTTGATGGTATTGTTTTTTGTAGCTTTTGCCATTTTTAATTTTTGTATTTTTTGTTTGGTTTCACGCAGGGTTCGCTGGGGAGCAGAGATTGCAGAGTTTTTTCAGCGACCTCAGCCACTCTGCGGCCTCTGCGTGAAACTAATCTATCGAAAAATAATTTGCACTTTGATAAACCCCTGTTTTCTGTTTCATCAACTGCATTAATATATCATTAGCCAGGCTGCTTGCACCAAAACGGAACCATTCATTATTCATCCAGCCTTCACCCAAAGTTTCATTCAGCATCACTAAATAATGTAAGGCCAGTTTCGATTTTGAAATGCCACCTGCAGGTTTCATCGCAATTTTTTTTCCTGTTTTGTAATAAAAATCACGAATGGCTTCCAGCATTACCAAGGTAACGGGCATGGTAGCCGCTGGTGAAATTTTTCCGGTTGATGTTTTTATAAAATCGGCACCGGCATACATGGCAATATCACTTGCTTTGCGTACTTTATCATAGGTAACCAGTTCGCCGGTTTCTAAAATTACTTTTAATCTTGCATCGCCGCAGGCTTCTTTAATGGCGGCAATTTCATCAAACACAAAATTATATTCACCTTCTAAAAATTTCCCCCGGCTTATTACCATGTCCACTTCATCGGCACCATTGGCCACAGCAAATTTTGTGTCACGAATCTTTACATCACGTGGTGCCTGCCCACTTGGGAATGCAGTTGCAACTGATGCTACTTTTACACCCGAACCTTCCAATGCTTTTTTTGCAATTTTTACCATAGATGGATAAACACAAATAGCAGCAACGGTTGGCAAACCGGGATAAGAGTCATGCAAATGAATAGCTTTATAGCAAAGCTGCTTTACTTTTCCTTCGGTATCTTTTCCTTCCAGCGTGGTAAGGTCAATCATGTTCAGCGCCAGCATTAAACCATTTAATTTGGTTTCATTTTTTATACTGCGCTTGGTAAACCGGGATGCTCTTTCTTCAATACCTACCTGGTCAATATGTGCTGGAGAAGAGAAGTCAGGAATTATTTTGGTTGAGATCATTTTAATATTATTTAGTAACAGTTTTTTTGGGTGGGCCACCCTCCTGGGGTGACTCACCCAAAAAAACTAAGATGCCGTTAACGCCTCCAGAGATTTTACAATTAATTTTTCTACAGCCGCATTGCTGTCTTTCGAAAACTCTTTTACCACCCTGTTGGCGATGATAACATTTATACTCAGGCATTCGTGCCCCATCAATTTGCCTAAACCATAAATGGCCGATGTTTCCATTTCAAAGTTAGTGATTCGGTGATTATTAAAGTTGAAATGCGTGAGCTTATCAACCAGTCCGGGGCTTGCTAATCCCAAACGCAGCACCCTTCCCTGAGGGCCAAAAAAACCAGGACAGGTTACCGTAATGCCTTTGTAAAAACCTTCTCCGAATCTTTTTAGCAACATTTCGCTGCCACTGAATGCGTAGGGATTTGTGATGGCTGTATCTAAATTTGTTTGAGCAATGAATGCATCAGCTATTGCTTTGTCATCAGTTGTTTTTTCGTATTGATAAAAATTCAGCAGATTATCTAGTCCCAGGCCATGTGATGAAGCTACAAAAGCATCAACCGGTATATCAGCTTGTAAAGAACCAGATGTGCCAAAACGAATAATGTTTAGTTTGGTAAGATTATCTTTTATCAACCTTGTTTCAAAATCGATATTGGCCAATGCATCCAATTCGTTAAAAACAATATCAATATTATCGGGGCCAATACCGGTAGAAATTACAGACAAATGTGTGTTGCCGATATAACCAGTGTGGGTAATAAATTCCCGATGTTGTAGCTGATGCTCAATTATATCAAAATGAGCACTTACTTTTTTAACACGTTCGGGATCACCTACTACTATAATGGTTTCGGCCAGTTCTTCGGGCCGTACATCTAGATGATAAATGGCACCACGGTTATTTATTATCAGTTCTGATTCTGCGATTCTTTGCATGGGTAAATCGTTAATCTAACAAATATACTGTTAATTGAATTTACACTGAAACCTGAAGGTTTGATTTCCAGGGAAATTTAAACATCGGCGAAAGCATTAAAAAAAGATTCATTGGTCTATCTGGTTAATATTATTTTTTATACTCCTTTTAGTTTTGGTGGTAATATGACGAGGACATAGTTTAAAGTGGGGCTTGATAAGCAGCTGAGTGAGCTGAAGAGGCTTAATTTTTTTAACTGAATTTTGATTGGTATTGCCAACCTATTTATTTTTCCCCTTCAGTAATTTCTTCTCTTCTCCATCCAGCCTTCGCTGCACTTTTTTTACATCTTCGGCGGCAGGCAATGCTTCTGGTTTTACACCACGTTCCTTTAGCATTTTGCGTACGGCAGTATTGTTTTCAATATGCTCTTTGCCAATACTGGTTTCGCCATGCAGGCCTTTTTCAATTACATTATGGCTGGTAAGTTCAGCGGCAAAATCCTTTGCTTTAATGGTAAGTGTGGGTAAAAAATCTGCAAGTGGCCTGCCTGCCGGTACAGTCAATTTACGTTTCATATCATTGGTGCTAAAGCCGCCAAACAATGCCTGGTCGCCTTTAGAGCGGATGATGGCAAACCCTTTTTCATCCACACCACGTTCATAAATAATACCTGATAATTTCTTTTCCGATCTTGAAAGCTTGTCACGGGCAGCCACTCTTGCCACATCAAGTAATCGTTGTTCTATAATTTCCTGCTTACGGGTTTGTACAGCAAAATAGGTTTGGGCAAAGGCTATGCTTTCTTTGGCAGCATCACCATTTTGAGCAATTAAATAACAGGCATATCTTGTAAGAGCAATATCATTTATTTCTCTTACAGAACCACTGCCAAGCTGTACCATTTTGTTGACGTAAACGAAATGGTATTTTAGTTCTTCCCCTGCATTTGTACATGCCGATTTTGCTTTGTCAATTACCTTTAAAAAATTTCTCCAATCTGCATAGCCAAAAATTTCCTGCAGTTCTCTTGCACTCCAGCATTCAATGCCTTTGTAATCATAACATGCCTGTTCAAATTTCAGGAACAGTTCTGTAATAAATTCCTTTTTCATACACTTTATTTTATCCCATACTTCTTCTCATACTTCTCTGCCAGTTGTTTTTGTTTATTATTCAGATCAATCTGGCGCCCCTGTATAAAAGCCTGCGTAATAATATTTGTACGCATATCTAAAATATCGCCTTCGCTTACAACGATGTTGGCATCTTTACCGGTTTCAATGCTGCCGGTTTTATCTGCTATGCCTAAAATGTTTGCGGCATTTAAAGTAATAGCGCTAAGTGCTTCTTCCTTGCTTAAACCATAAGCTGCTGCTGTGCCTGCATTAAAAGCCAGGTTGCGGTAACGGGTGCTGCCATCATCATCATTAATGGTAAATAGTACACCTGCTTTTTGTAACAGGTATGGCGTTTTAAAAGGTTGATCAATATCGTCATCCATCATTGCCGGCAGGTTATGCAACTGGTTTAATATTACAGCAATATTGTTTTGCTTTAACAGGTCGGCTATCTGCCAGCTATCAACAGCCCCAACCAATACCACATCAAAACCAAACTCTTTTGTAAAATCAATTGCCAGCAACATTTCTTTTACAATATTGCAATGAATAAACAATTTTTGTTTTTTGTCAAACAGATTTTTCACCGCTTCAAATTTCAGGTTGGTGTTTTCATGTTTGCCTTCTGCCAGGTATGCTTTTGCTTCCCTGAAAAATACTTTTACTTTTTCAATTTGATACAATCCGGTTTTTACGGGATCGGCAGGCGGCTGTTGCCCGCCAAAACCACCTCTGCCACCTTGCCTGTTTAATAAAGAAGGCATACGAAAATGAATGGCCACATCTGTTTTGTACGCTGCATCTTCCCAGTTCCAGGCATCTAACTGCATTACAGATGATGAACCTGAAATAACACCGCCATCAGGAATTACATTGGCCAGTAAAATGCCATTGGTGCGTAAAGTGTTGATGACCTTTGAATCGGTATTGTAGGCTACCAATGAGCGTATGCTTGCATTTATTTCGCCAATCTCTGTGCCATCAGCTGTTGCACGGTTGCTCGGTACTTCTACTAAACCGAGTTGCGATGCGGTTAAAATGAGGCCCGGGTAAATATGCTTGCCTGTGCAATCAATAACTTTTGTCCCGGCAGTTGAAGCAGCGGCCCCTATTTCTGTAATTTTTCCATTTTTAAAAACAACTGTGCCGTTATTAATTACCTGGCCATTGCCCACATGAATGGTTGCATTGATTAATGCAATGGTTTCTTTTTGTGCCGATGCAGGCGATATGGTTTCCTGTGCTGAAATATTTGTGACAACAAAAACGCAGAGGATATAAAAAATTATTTTTTTCATTTTGATTGTTTTTTCGGATTAATTATTATTTTCTACATCATCAGCATCAATGCCCAATAAACCATGATTGTGATTGTGATCGCCACAGCTATTGATGATCTCGAACCGGGGCCTGGCACCACGGCCACCTGCGCCGCCGGCTGCACCGGGTGTTGCGGCTTTTTTTGCGATGGTCATTTTTTGTATCAGCCTTGCTTTTTCATATTTATTCTGAATGCGCATGGCCGCATCTTTTTCTCTGTCGAAATAAATAATACCATCAACAATTGTTTTTTCTGCCTTGGCATAAATTGATAACGGATTATCGCTCCATACCACCAGGTCCGCATCTTTACCAACTTTTATGCTGCCGGTTTGTTTATCAACATGCAGCATTTTTGCAGGGTTTATGGTTACCATATCCAATGCATCTGTTTCACTCATGCCACCGTATTTTACACTCTTGGCAGCTTCCTGGTTTAAGCGACGGGCCATTTCCGGATCATCCGAATTGATGGCCACATTCAATCCAACTTTGTTCATGATGTATGCGTTGTAAGGAATGGCATCTACCACTTCCATCTTATAATACCACCAATCGCTGAAGGTTGACACATTTGAACCATGTGCTTTCATT
>JBKJLT010000131.1:0-14395 GCA_046596765.1 Ferruginibacter sp.
GAATTGAATTACCTGATCTGCTCACACCGTTGTTCGTGAAGACATAAACAAAAGCATATAAATTTTAAATCACCAAAACAAACAATACTAATGACAAAAATCTCCCAATTCTTATCAAGCCTTTTAATTGGTTTCTCTTTGCTAAGTAGCTGCAACAATCCAAACAGTTCCAACACAACAGCAGGCAAAGAAATAAAAGCAATCCAATCTGACACGCCCGAATATTTTAACCTGCGCCCAAAACTGGAAAAAGAATATGGCTACACCCATGCAGTAAGAATTGGCGATGATCTTAAAATTTCCGGTGCAGTAAGTATGAACGATTCCGGAATGATAGTGGCCCCCGGCAATATGGAGCAACAAATGAAAAATTGTTATGCTGATTTGGAAAAGATCTTACAGCATTATGGCTATACGTACGATGAGGTAGTAGCCGAAAATATTTACACTACCAATATGGCGGAGTTCATCAAAGTATCAGGCTTCCGCAATTCAATTTACAAAAAACAATTCCCAACCGGTACCTGGCTAGAGGTAAAAGGACTGGCCGTAGAAGGGCAGTTGATTGAGATTGATATGGAAGCACATAAAGCGAAATAAAAAATAACAACTGGTTACCAGTTTAATCACTCGACCATGACAACACTTAAAAAAAGTAGAATACAATCCATCGACATGCTTCGTGGCATCATCATGATCATTATGGCGCTGGATCATAGCCGGGATTATTTTCACAGTGCAGCACTGGTGGATGATCCTTTGAATCTTGCTACCACCAGTCCATTCCTGTACTTCACCCGGTGGATTACGCATTTTTGTGCACCCATTTTTTTATTCTTGTCCGGCACTTCTGCCTGGTTGCAGAGCGGCAGAAAAACAAAAAAAGAACTCAGCCAGTTTTTAATTACCCGTGGGCTTTGGTTAATATTAGTTGATCTTATTATTATTACACTAGGCACTACTGGTGATCCCTTTTTTAACTATTTTATTATTCAAACACTTTGGGCCATTGGTATTAGTATGGCCATACTGGGCATCATGATTTGGCTACCCTTTTATGTTATTTTAATAACAGGCCTGGTGATTGTACTGGGGCATAATTCGCTTGATTTTGCAGAAGCTAATCATCAGGGCGATTTTCCATTTTGGTGGCACCTGTTGCACAAGCAGGGCGATTTTTCTTTGTGGCCCGGGCACCATTTATTTATATTTTATCCTTTTCTATCCTGGAGTGGATTGATGATGCTGGGCTATTGTTTTGGTAAGGTTTTTACTACTTATGAAGTACCACAGCGAAATAAAATTCTTTTAGGAACGGGAGTAGGATTACTGGTGTTTTTTGCAGTACTGCGTTTTACAAATCTTTATGGCGACCCGGTAGATTGGTCCGCACAAAAAAATGCCTTGTACACTTTTTTATCTTTTATGAATGTACAAAAATATCCACCTTCATTGTTGTATATGTGCGCCACAATTGGGCCTGCGCTAATCTTTCTTGGGTTGGTTAAAAATACCGGAAGCCGGCTTTCAAAAATATTTATTATTTATGGCAGGGTACCCATGTTTTATTATATCATCCACTTTTATGTGTTGTCCTGCATCAATATTATAATATACTTGTCCCGTGGGCATACTGTTGCTGAAGGATTAAAGGGAGTACCGGGAATGCCGTGGAAATTTGTAGCGCCTGGCGAAGGTTTCAGCCTGGCTGTAGCCTATGCCATCTGGATAGCTGTTGTAATTGCTTTATACCCTTTGTGCAAATGGTATGATAAATACAAGAGTAGCCATCCCGAAAAAAAGTGGCTTAGCTATTTATAAAAAAGAATGCCTAAAGAAGCTGGCACAAAGTAAAATGGCCTGGCATTGAATTGTATTTCAGTAAGATTGATATGTAAGCACATAAAGTGAAAAAAAATGACTGACCAAAACGAAGGACTAAAAAGAGAATTGGGCATTGCCGATGTAGCCATCAATGTCATCAACATCGCCATTGCCAGTGGTATCTTTTTATTGCCGGCATTAATAGCGGGTATTTTAGGCAATGCCAGCATTGTTGCTTATGCAGTTTGTGGTTTCATGTTTCTGCTGGTTGCTTTATGCTATGCAGAAGTAAGCAGCCGCATCACCACATCCGGTGGTATGTATGCGTATATCGAAAAAGCATTTGGGCCTTTCTGGGGCTTTTTAGCCAACACCCTTTTTTGGTTTGGCACCGGCGCTTTTGTTGCTGCTGCCCTCATCAATGGTATTGCCGATATGCTATCCATTCCCTTCCCAATTCTTAACCAATATTTTTACCGTGGGCTTTTGTTTCTTATCATTTTTATTGGGGTTGCTTACAGTAATGTTATTGGTACAAAACAGGGGATGATTGTAATTAAAATTGTTACGCTCATAAAAATTTTACCGCTCATTTTAATAGTAATAGCGGGGCTTGTACAACTTAATACGGCCAACCTTACCTGGCAAGGATTCCCTTCGGTTGATAAATTAGGTGTTGCTTCGCTCATTTTATTTTTTGCTTTTGCCGGTGGCGAAACTGCTTTAAACATCAGCGGCGAAATGAAAAACCCAAATCGCACCGCACCGCTTGGTTTAATATTGGGTGTTATTATCCTGGTAATTTTTTATGCTTTAATACAAATTGTTTCTCAGAGTGCGTTGGGTGCCGAGTTGACCAATCAAAAAGCACCGCTTGCTGCGGTTGCTGGCGTATTGCTGGGTAGCTGGGGCATTAAAGTTTTAATAGCCTGTGGTGTCATTGCTATTTTCGGAAGTTTTTATTCTACCATACTTGGCTTTCCCAGGGTATTGTTTGCAGGTGCTAAAGATGGACTGCTGCCAAAGTTTTTATCAGCAGTGCATCCCAAATATGCAACACCACACCTGGCCATTATTAGCTTTTCGGCTATTGCTTTTATGCTGGCAGTTTCCGGTGGCTTCAGGCAACTGATTGTTTTGGCTACCATTACCTTACTCATTACCTATGCAGGTGTTACGTTGGCATTGATAAAATTCCGGTTAAAGGAAAATAAATTATATCCGGCCGGTTTCAAACTGCCTGGTGGTTTGCTCATACCAATTGTTACTTTAATTATTCTTGGCTGGTTTTTATGTCAATCAAAATTAAATGAAATAATTGCGGTAGGTATTTTTTTAGCGGTGCTGTCGGTGATATATGCTGTGAAAATAATTTTTATTAAGAAAACATAACTGGGTAAATTAAAATATTGCGCCCGGTTTATTGGCAAACGAATTTGCCGGAAACTGCTGCAAAACAAAAATAGAAAGACTTATTGATCATAAAACTATTTACAGTACAACTTTAAAATCGTTCTTTATTATTAATCTAAAAACAAAACAAAATGAAAAAAACAATCCTTCTCGTTGCCTACGCTTCATGCGTATTACTATTTGCTTCCTGCCAGGAAGCTGAAAAAAAAGAAACTGCGGAAACTACCACTGTGGCAGAACCGGCTAAGCCAGATCTTACGCAGATACGTTCTGAAATTGTGGCAATTGAAAATGCATGGGCTGCTGCCCAGAATGCTAAAGACGTGAATGCGTTAATGGCTATGTATGCCGATGATGCCGTGAGCATGCCCGATGGCGAACCAATGCTTACAGGTAAAGCTGCAATTCAAAAAAAGCAGGAAGCCGATTTTGCTAAACCATCAAAATATGCCAGCATTGGTTTTGAAACTTTAGATGTTTATGCACAGGGTAATGTAGTAACCGAAGTAGGAAAAACAATGTATAAAGATGCCACCGGTAAAACAATAGGAGGAGGTAAATATATTGCTGTGTACGAAAAACGTGATGGCAAATATTTATGCATCCGGGAGATTTATAACGCGGATTCTAAGTAAACAATGAGTAAAACAGGCGGCTTAATCGGTCGCCTGCTTTTTTATTGCGGTGCTTCATACTGATCAGCAAATGGAAATATATAAATAACAGGGAAAAATACCCTTAATTAATTAAGAAACAACTAAAACTAAAGAAATGAAATCAGTAATCATTACAGGAACAAGTAAAGGGATTGGACTGGAAACAGCGCTGGCATTTGCAAGAACAGGTTATAAAGTTTTTGCCACCATGCGTAACCCCGATAAGGCTACAGACTTTAAGCAAAAAATAAAAGATGAATCTTTAAACATCAGCATTTCTGCAATGGATGTTGATTCTGATGTATCCGTTAAACAATGTATGGATGCTATACTCGGGGAGCATGGCTCAATAGATGTACTGGTAAACAATGCAGGTATTGAATGCCATGGCTCTGTTGAAGAAACATCTTTGGCAAATTTTAAAGCTGTGATGGAAACAAATTACTTTGGTGTACTAAGGTGTACAAAAGCTTTATTGCCGATGATGCGGAAGAACAGGTATGGCTGTATAATTAATGTAGCCAGCATTGCCGGTAAAATTGCCAACACACCACTGGGTGCTTATTCTGCAAGCAAATTTGCACTGGAGGCTGTTACCGAATCACTGGCACAGGAAGTAAAACCACACAATATCAGAGTAGCCATTGTAGAGCCCGGCATCATTAATACCCAAATGGCCAATGATATCGGCAAAGGCGAAAATTCTATTTACCCACAATCAAAACGCTTTGCGGGCCTTTTTGCAGCTTCTCTTAAAACCCCTACGCATCCATCGGTAGTAGCAGAAAAGATTGTAGAAATAGCAGAAAGCAACAGCTGGCAATTACGATACCCGGTGGGCCCTGATGCATTACCCTTTTTGCAATGGCGGGCATCCATGACAGATGAAGAATACGTTGACTGGAATGCAGCTACTGATGAGGATTGGTACAATGCAGTACAAAATACTTTTGGATTGGATGCAAGGTAGGAGTAGATCTTTGTAGAATTAATTCAATCAAATTCATTAAAGCATAAATCCTTGCAAAAGAAATAAGATCAAGTAAAATGAACAGTAAATTTAAATTTCTGCTTGCCATACTATATCTGCACACTGCTGTTGTTACAGCACAGGTGCAGGCAAGTAAAGAGCCACTTCACAAAAATGTTTTAGAAAATAAATACTTTCGGCTACTGGATGTATGGATGAAGCCAGGCGATACCAGTATATTCCATATTCATTCTACACCATCGCTGTTTCTTCATTTTACCAACACCGCTGTTTGTGTTCAGATAAAAGGTAAGGCATGGACAACAAATAAAAATACAGCAGGGAATGCTTCTTATACATCTTTCCTTAATGATACACTGGTACACCGGGTGAGTAATTGCGATACGGTATCTTTTCATGTTACCGATATAGAAATACTCTCAGCTTATAAACCAGCAACAAAACTTAAACCTTTACCATTTACTGTTTTATTTGATAACGAAAAAGCAATTGCTTACCGTTTAAGCGGCACAACCTTCAACAATCAGCTTATTACTGGCCGTGGGCCAATGGTAGCAGAACTGGTTGCCGGAGATGAAGTGATCTGTTATAACACGCAACATAAAAAATCAACCTCTATTAAAACCGGAAAGTATTTGTACCTGGAGCCAGGCTGCTCATTTTACTTTTCTGCAAAAAATAATGATAAAACTAATTTGGTACTGTTTGAAATTAAATAATTTATCTTTCTGAATGAAATTACTTTCAGCGCCAAAACATATAATGATGAGAAAAATAATCTTGCTGCTTCTTGTAATCCATTATGTAAATACTGTTCATGCCCAGCAGATTTATTTTCCCGATGCCGACTGGCAGGTAAAAAATGCCGAAGTGTTGAAGATGAATAAAAAATGGCTTGACAGTGCAGTAACCCTTGCATTAAACAGTGAAAACAAAGTAGAGCGTGATTTGCGGATTGCAAATATGAAATCATACGCAAGAGAACCGGGTTACAAGATCATTGGGCCTATGAAACAGCGTGGCGGCCCTGCCGGGCTGGTTATTAAAAATGGACCTGGCGGCTTTGCGCCAGGTATTCTTTCTTACCACCGCATCAATTCTTTTTGTGTAAATGTATATTCGGGAGTTTGTATGATATGATTATCATTCACTTCATACCAGGGCGATAAATCTTCATTCATGGGATTTTTAAGTACATGTATATCCTGTGCAGGCATATAGCTTTGTGCAAGCAGGTATATTTTTTTGCCAGTTTCATTTATAGCAGCATCCAATACTATTACAGCATGCCCCGGAAAGCCGCCACGTATCAATACATTGCCTGGTTCAATATCTGAAAAACTGTTTACAGGCTTTAATTGTTTTGCCAATGATGCTGTACCGCACATGCCAAAAACCCGGTTTAAATATTTATTAAAATGTTCCCTGGTATATGGGGCAGAAAATGTGTAAGTAGTATTTTCATTATCAACAAAAATGATCTGGTCAAATTGCTTTTGTCCAAAAAAATATGCTGCTTTCAGGCGCATAACAGCATCGGCACATTGCTGCAGATCTGTATTTCCGATAGAAATATTCAACACGGCATATTGAGCTGTCTGGTTAAGCTTTTGCTGGCCGTTATAAAGATAAACAGTTGTTTGTTTTTTGAGAGCTATGTTTCTTAAATAGCCTGTAAATGAAGTTGAATCAGCTTTTATTCTATTAAAGCCAGCAGGCAGGGGTATTGTTTTAATTTGTTTAAAAGCATTTCCTACAGGTAAGTTTATGGTTTTAATATTACAGGTAGAAGCAGGTTTGTAATCATAGCAGGATACAAACAAAAATGATGATACCATTAATACATGCAGCCGTTCCATAGTTTTTTTTATGTGGGATGCCTGCCAGTTGATAATCCATATAAAAAAAAGTTAAAGCTGTAATTTTTTATAATGTGACTGGTGTAACAGCATTATTTCGCCCAACCGCAACATTTAGTGAAGAAATTTTTCAAAAAAATAGGGCAATCAGGTGATTTCACCCCTTTAAATTGGGTTGTTTCCTTAACTAAAATTAATATTCTGGTTTTAATTTTGGAGAAATAGGTATATATTTAAAGTCCAGAACACACTAATTTTTACCCAACATTTTAAAACTTAAGCTTATGATTAAAAAATCTGCCTTAAAAACCATTGTTTTCGGTATTGTAATTCTATTTACTGTTACTCAAAAAACGTTAGCACAAAAAGTAAACATCACCACTTCTCCTGCAACAGCAAAAATATATGTTGATGGCCGCCTGCGGGGAACCGGCAGTTACACGGTAGGCGTTGGCAAAAAAGATTGCGTAACGGTTGAAGTAAAGGAAGAAGGTTATATGAGCGAAGTAAGAACCTACTGTAATAAAAGAGGATACGATGATCCTCCAAAAGTAGATTACATTCAGTTAAAACAGGATGAATCTCTTCTTCCTTCTTCAGTGGCTGTAACAACATCGCCTCAAACAGCTAAAATATATGTAAATGGCGTGGAGATGGGAGCTGGGGGGTATCAGCTTTCAGTACCCTACAATGAATGTTTAACTGTGGAAGTTAAAGAAGAAGGATATGTACCTGAATCAAGAACTTATTGCAAGCGTAAAGGACAGGGCCAGCCGCCTAAAACCGACTATTTTAAAATGCAGCCAGATGAGTCTTACACATCATCTATTCAATCTGATATTGCCAATAAAGAACTTATCTTAAATGTAAAACCAGACAGAACCAAAGATGAAGCATGGAAGATAATTGTAGCGACTATCCTGGGTAAATTTGATGTACTTGAAATGAATGATGAAAAATCGGGCTATTTACGAACTTCCTGGATTGGGGTTACATTCAAGGCTAACACTGTAAGGATGAGAGTTATTGTAAAACAATCATCAGATTCACCGCTGTCTTATAAGATTAAATTTGTTTCGGAAAATTCCGGCAGGTCTGGTACTGCTTTTAGTGCGGATGAACAGTTTGCAGCATTTGGACGGATTTTAAAAACATACGACGGGTTTCTGGATGAAATAACAACTAAACTTAAAAATTAGCCAGCATAAAACAATGGTTATGATTCAAAATATCATAACCATTGTTTTATTTTCAGTATTGGTTCTACTCAAATATTCACTTTATTACTTTAAAAAGTACGTCTTCTTTATTTTTGAGAGAATTCAGGGCAATACCCTTTTCCTTGTTTTTATCCATCAAAACAACATAATGATCATAGCCTAAATCCACAACAATCCTGTTGTCAATTATCCACCCACGGCCTTGTATAACCATGCCTTTAGACGTAAATCGGTTAGATACCTGCAGATCTTCATTCAGCGTAAAAGATATAATATTTCCGTCTTTGAATTTTTTGTACTTGCCGGTTATCTCTGCATTAATAAATTCTTCTTTACCGGTAGGTACATCTTTTATTTTCGTTATTTTTTTGTCAAGTGTTTCGGGATGTGCACCATCTGTTTCGTCAACCTTTACAGTCATGCCACCTAAATTTAATTTTTCAATATCATTTTTTGAATTGGTTTTTGATGCAGTATTACTTTTAGTTGTTGTAAAAATATTGTAACCAAAACCCTGCATATACAATTCAGGATATTCCAGCAGTTCTTTTATTGCAATGATCTTGTAAACGTATTCGGCTGTTTCCTTATTCAGGTTCATTTCAAAATAGTTTTTACCCTGGCGTTTAATGGCGTTGCTTATGTTTCCAATACCATTGTTATATGCGGCTGCAGTTAATACCCAGGAAGAAATTCGAAAATCCTTACGGATTTTTATATAGTATTGCGCCAGTAATTTACAGGCTGCATAGGTTGATTTGTTGATATCATTGCGGTCATCAACTTCGCCATTTACTATTAAATTTAAGTCGCCCGCTGTTGGTTTCATTATTTGCCAAAACCCCGCAGCCCCCACAGGCGATACCACATTTCTTAAGCCGCTTTCTACAATGGCCACGTACTTTATATCCTCGGGTAAACCGGTTTTCATCAGGTAATACTCAATTGTTTTCATGTACTCATTTTCTTTTTGCCTCAATTGAGCAACAATGCTGTAATTCATTTGTTTTTTTATGATGCCCATTAATTTATCCGCTACAAAGCGGTCGGCAACGGGTATTTTTTCGCCACAAAAAGTTACTTCATGCGCAGATGCATATAAAGAAATGATGAAGATCAAACTACATCCAACAGCTATTATTAATGCTTTTAACTTCATTGATCTTTCTTTAATTCATTTTATCAAAAGGGTAGGGGTAAAATATTTCAGGTCAGTTTTTTTTGCGTTTTTGCTTTTTCAACTGTTTATTAATCTTCGAAATCTGATCTTTTGGCCAGGGCCGTTTGTACATATCAAGTGCAGCAGTATAAAATATTTTTGCCTCCTCATACTTCTGTTCATTATAAAGTTTATCTGCCGCAGCTATGGCATTAAGATATTTTTTGTCACTGTCTTCCATTTGCATTACCCTTTCTTTGATCTTTTTTACAGTAGAGAAGTCGTAATCTGTAATCCTGCTATATCCAACCGGCGGTTTTTGGTTAACTATAATAAACCTATGGGTACGCTTATTTTCTATCACAAACAATTCAGCCGAAGGGGTATTTTTTTTCTTTGCAATAATTGTAAAACCAGTGGGCAGCGAAATTAAATTGTAAGGTACTTCAGGTGGATTTGTATACCAATTAGATGGTAGCGACGGAAACCTGACCGCAACTACAGTTTTTGAATCTACAAAAATAGTATCGCCATTTATCGCCTGGGCTTTTATTTCAGACTTTATGAACAACAATCCAAAACCTAATAAAACAGCATATTGTTTACCCCACTTCATATTCTAAAACTTACAATACTAAAATGATAATACGAATCCTGCGCATCTGCGATATGCCTGTTACTAATCATATACTATCTCAATTAAGGTTATACATTTATTTTTATCCCTGTTTAAACGAACGCTTTTAATACGGACTGCCTTTTTTCTAAGTCCCAGAAATTTACTATTCTTCTTACCGTTAAGTTCAGCACAGGCCTGTTCAAAGCTAACCTGTTTATCAGCTTTACGATTAAATATCACAGGTGTTTTGCCCTCCATACATAAATAATCATTAAAGTCTTTTGCAAAAAACTTACCAGCTACTACTTTTCCAAGGTATTCACTGAATGTTAATTCAGAAATTGATGCTTTTTCAGATGTTTCATTATCTAATTTTGCCAGCTTGTCATAATCAATCAATTTATCAATTTTTTCAACTGTCTTTGGTTCGTTTGCAAAGGAATGGAAAACATCATCAAGCTCACTTCTTCATGCTTAAATTTACATTAAAGTTTTTGCAATTGTTATAAAAAACTCCTTCTTTATAAAAAAAACATTTGTTTATTTTCATAATGCTAAGGTGAACATTTCAGGCTTTACCACGATAGGTATTTCTACCTGATTTTTTCTTTAATGTAAATTTGCTTTTAAAAACACATGATTTGATCCATTTGAGTAAAGTGTTTTTCATTTTAAATATAATCAACACAAATCTTAAAATTCAGGTGCAGGTTTAAATTCAAAATGGTTTTAAAGGCTTTAATCGTTATTTTTGAGCATAAACCTGTTGTATTAATAACCAGGTTTAGTATATTAAAAAATATAAACACCATGGCCAATATTTTAATAATTGATGATGAAAAATCAATCCGCAAAACCCTCTCAGAAATTCTCAGTTACGAAGGTTATAAAATTGATGAAGCCGGTGATGGAGAGGAAGGCCTGAAAAAGTTTTCAGAAAAAACTTATGATGTAGTGCTTTGTGATATTAAGATGCCGAAGCTTGATGGGATAGAATTTTTAGACAGATCGAAAATGATTAACCCGGATGTGCCGGTAATTATGATAAGCGGCCATGGCAATGTGGATACAGCTGTAGAAGCCGTTAAAAAAGGTGCTTTTGATTATATAAGTAAACCGCCCGACCTTAACCGCCTGCTTATAACGCTACGGAACGCATTGGATAAGCAAAGCCTTGTTACCGAAACTAAAGTGCTGAAGCGTAAAGTGGGTAAGGCTTTGGAAATGATAGGCGACAGCGGCCCGTTAAATAAAATAAAAGATACCATTGAAAAAGTGGCACCTACCGATGCACGGGTTTTAATTACAGGCGAAAACGGGGTAGGTAAGGAACTGGTAGCCCGCTGGATTCATGAAAAGAGCAACCGTAACAGCGGCCCGATGGTTGAAGTAAACTGCGCAGCTATACCGGCCGAACTTATAGAAAGTGAATTATTCGGACACGAAAAAGGTTCTTTTACATCTGCCATAAAACAACGCATTGGTAAATTTGAGACTGCCAACGGAGGTACTTTATTTTTAGACGAGATTGGTGATATGAGTTTAAATGCACAGGCAAAAGTATTGCGTGCCTTGCAGGAAGGCAAGATAACCCGTGTGGGAGCCGATAAGGATATTTCGGTTGATGTACGGGTAATTGCAGCAACCAATAAAGATTTGCTGAAAGAAGTAGATGAGAAAAATTTCAGACTCGATCTGTATCACCGGCTGGGTGTTATTATTATTCATGTGCCATCTTTAAACGAACGCAGGGAAGATGTACCATCGCTGGTTGAACATTTCCTGGATATTATTGCAAATGAATATGGCCAGCCAAAAAAGGAAGTGCACGTAGCAGCCATGGAAGCCTTAAAAAATTATAACTGGACAGGTAATATCAGGGAACTCAGGAATGTGGTGGAAAGGCTTATCATCTTATCTGGTAAAACCATTACGCTGGATGATGTAGAAAATTATGTGTTGCCCAGGAAGTAGGGGATTAGTAATTGGGAATTAGTAATTAGGTGTATGGAAACAATTTACTGCATAAGCGGCCTGGGAGCAGATGAAAGAGCCTTCTCGAAATTAAAAATAAACGGCTTTGTTTTAAAAGTAATTCCCTGGTTAATGCCGGAGGCTGATGAAACAATACAGCAATATGCAGCAAGAATGCGTGCTGATATTACAGACGAAAACCCAATGCTGATGGGACTTTCATTCGGTGGTATGATCTGCACAGAAATAGCGAAACAAATACCGGTAAGTAAAATCATCATCATTTCCAGTATCAAATCTTCCAGGGAATTACCTTTGTGGATGAAGACTGTGGCAACTTTAAAGCTCAACAAAATTGTTCCGCTTAAATCAACAAAACTTACACAGCCAATCCAAAACAGAATGCTTGGCATCCAGTCAGAAGAAGAAAAAACTTTGGTGGCTTCCTTAAGACGGGCAGTAGATTTGCCCTACACTAATTGGGCTGTAAACCAGGCCATAAATTGGAAAAACGACTGGCAGCATCCCAATATTTACCATATTCATGGTGACAAAGACAACATGTTCTCCATAAAAAATATAAAAGCCGATTACATTATTAAGAATGGCGGACATTTTATGATTATGAACCGGGCTGCAGAAGTGAGTGATTGTATCAATTCAATACTTAAAGCAGAATAGCGGTGCAACTAATATAGCCTGTAAATAGATTCCTTCTGTTAAACGTTTCAAAACATTCATGTATAAAAGCATTGTCAAACGTGTAAATATGGTATTTTTGGCACTTCTAAAATTTAACGCATGAGTATAGGTTGGATTGTTTTTATTATTGGGGCTCTTGGCTGGCATATTGGTATGTATGGAATGTTTAAAAAAGCCGGCATTACACCCTGGAAAGCCCTGGTTCCTTTTTACAATACCTGGTGCATGGTGGAAAAGATGGAACTGAAAAAATACTGGTTTTTTCTACAGTTGATTCCGGTTGCAGGCCAGTTTATTGCCATCTGGATATGTATAAAATTTGTAGAACATTTTGGCCGGTTTAGTTTTTGGCATCATGCCGCCGCTGTTTTCTTACCTTTTATTTATTTCCCTTACCTGGGCTATTCAAAAAATGAAAGATATGCAGGCATTGCTGTTGTTAAAAACTATAAAAAATCGGGGGCAAGAGAATGGATTGATGCAGCCGCATTTGCCATTGTAGCAGCCACACTCATCCGCACTTTTGTTTTTGAAGCTTATACCATTCCTACACCATCAGAAGAAAAGACCTTACTGGTAAATGATTTTTTATTTGTGAGTAAGATGGCTTACGGCCCCAGGATTCCCAACACACCAATAGCGATGCCTTTTGTTCATCATACCATTCCGGGGCTTAATGTAAAATCTTATGTGGAGTGGATTCATATTCCTTATACCAGGTGGTTTGCCAGCCCGGTTGTAAGAAATGACGCTGTTGTCTTCAACTTTCCGGTAAATGATACTTTGATAAATAATGATGCCTACGGCTCTCAAACAACCTATTACCAGGCTGTAAGAGATATGGGCAGAGAAAAAGTGTGGCGTGATTTTGAAGATTTAATAATTACAAGGCCCGTTGACAAAAGAGAAAATTTTATTAAACGTTGTGTAGGTATTGCCGGTGATACCATACAACTTATCAACGGTAAATTATTTGTAAATGGAAAACCGGAAGATTTTTTCCCTCAATCAGAGCGAAATTATCTGATACAGGTTCCCGATGGAGTTTACCTCGATAAAGAAAGCCTTCATGACCTGGGAATAGATGTAAGAATAGACCAGGATGATGTTCAGCAGATTAATAATACTTTGTTTATTGTAAATATTACCAATGAAGAAAAGGCAAAACTTAAGCTGCCTAAAAATTATCAGATATCAGACTATATAAGAGAACATGAAAACAACCTGTTTCCTTATTATACTGATTCAACGGGGGCTGCATGGTCGGCAGATAATTATGGTAAATTATGGATTCCAAAGAAAAACGCTGTCATACAGCTTACTGCTGATAATCTTATCCGCTATCAGCGTTGTATTGAAATATACGAAGGCAACAAATTTGAAAACAGGGCTGGCAAATATTTTATAAACGGGGTGGAAACAACCAGCTATACTTTTAAAATGGATTATTACTGGATGATGGGTGATAACCGGCACCACTCATTAGATAGCCGGTATTGGGGTTTTGTGCCCGAAGACCATGTGGTGGGTAAAGCATCCCTCATTTGGTTTAGTTACGAAAATGGGCCACGCTGGAACCGCTTGTTCCGCTGGATCAAATAATTTATGGTATCTGAATTTTTAAAATTAACTTTAGTTCATCGAAAGTCCTCTCTGCATATCCCAGGGAGGATTTTTTATCTGGATAAAAATTGCATTAATTTTATAGTATGAAGAAAGAAGAATATCAGTTTGCTTACGATGTATATAATTCTATTGACGAACTGAATGAACAGGATGCCTGGTTAGTAAACGAAGCCAGGGAAGTTACGGCGGCGGCGTATGCGCCATATTCCAACTTTAATGTGGGTGCTGTTGCAAAATTAACAAACGGGGAAATTGTTGCAGGCACAAACCAGGAAAATGCTTCGTATCCCGTCGGTATTTGTGCCGAAAGGGTTTTACTGGCATCTGCAGCGTCCCTGTATCCCAATATTGC
>JBKJLT010000225.1:0-4601 GCA_046596765.1 Ferruginibacter sp.
GAGAGCCATTCTTTCATTTCAGCTTTAAATTCCTCAAAACTAATAGTGTCTTTCATAGGGTCTTCATTAGACTGCTCTTCAAGTTCTGCCCTGTCTTCAGGAGACAGATCAGATAAATCATCAAACTTTTTTGAACTTACAGAATAGGTAACCAAATCTTCTTTAACCATGCTCAATAGTTCTTCATCCTCTGTATCATCAATAAGTTTGTGGAGTTCTTTTTTAAGATTTTCTTTGCTCATAAAATCTGTTTTACCAAATTTACAAAATCATTTTTATATAATACCCTCCTTTCCTCTTTGTGCTCTTAGCCTGAATTAAATCCGCTCACTCAGCTCCAGCCACCGCATTTCTTTTTCATCAAGTCGTTGTACAATATTGCTGATGCGTTCTGCTGCTTTTTGCAAAGCATCGTAATCCATATTGCCGCTATTCATCTTTTCTTCCAGCGCAGCTTTTTCTTTTTGCAGGTCGGGCATTTCTTTTTCCAATTGTTCAAACTCGTGTTTTTCTTTGAAAGAAAATTTCCGTTGCTCAGTGGAACGTTGTTCGTTGTTCGTTGCTCGTTGTTCGGCCTTTACTTCAGCAGACTGCTTTTCGGCCAACGGTCCACGGTCAACGGCCAACGTGTTTTTTTCGACGGCCAACTCTTTTTCCTTCCACTGCCTGTACAACGTATAATTGCCCGGAAAATCTTTTATCACTCCATCGCCTTCAAAAGCAAAAAGATGATCTACCATGCGGTCCATAAAATAACGATCATGACTAACAATTAAAATACAGCCGGGAAAATCCAATAAAAATTCTTCCAGTGTTCTTAAAGTTTGCAGATCTAAATCGTTGGTAGGCTCATCTAAAATTAAAAAATTAGGATTGAGAAAAAGGATGCTTAATAAATGCAGCCTGCGTTTTTCGCCACCGCTTAATTTGCTGAGCGGTGTGTATTGCTGCTCCGATGAGAAACCAAATTTCTCCATAAACTGTGTGGCCGAAATTTTACCACCATCGGCCAGCGGAAAAAATTCGGCAAAATCTTTTACATATTCAATTGCACGTTTGTCTTCCTTGTATTGTAAACCTTCCTGGTTAAAATTGCCAAACACAACCGTGTCGCCATGGTTAACCTTGCCACCGTCGGGCTTTTCCTGCTGCAATGCTATTTTTAAAAAAGTAGATTTACCAATTCCGTTCTTGCCCACAATGCCAATGCGTTCGCCTCTTTTGAATGTGTAATCAAATCCTTTAAGAATTACTTTATCGCCATAACTTTTATTTATTTTTTTCATTTCTAAAACCTTGCCGCCAAGCCTCGTCATTTTTACCTGCAGGCTTACATCCAGTTCTTCCTTGCGCTGGCCAACCCTTTCTTCAATATCTGCAAATGCATCCTGCCGTGATTTTGATTTGGTGGTACGTGCCTTGGGTTGTTTACGCATCCACTCCAGTTCTTTACGAAAAATGTTTTTATCCTTTTGTAATTCACTGGCCTGTACTTCCTGCCGCATACTTTTTTGTTCTAAAAAATAATCGTAGTCACCTTTGTACACATAAATCTTTTCATCGTCCATTTCCAGTATCTCGTTGCACACCGCATCCAGAAAATAACGGTCGTGCGTTACACAAAGCAGTGTTATTTTTTGTGCCGATAAATAATCTTCCAGCCATTCGATCATCTGCACATCCAGGTGGTTGGTAGGCTCATCCAGTATCAGCAAACATTTGCCTTCGTGCAGTTGTGCCTCAATCAATGACTGTGCAAGTGCCACTCTTTTGCGCTGGCCGCCGCTCAGGTTTTTAACAGGTTCATTTAAATGATGCAGGTTAAGTTTACCCAATATCTGTTTTAATTCACTTTCAAAATTCCATGCATTCAGTTCATCAACCTTGGCCATCAGGTCGGTAAGCTTTTCAATATTTTCTTCTTCCTGCTCCAGGCACATTTCATATTCCTTCACAACCTTCACAACCGGGTTGTCCATTTTTAATACATTATCCCAAATACTTTTGTTCTCTTCAAAAGCAGTATCCTGCTGCAGCATAATTACTTTTATATCTTTGTGTACCCACACGGTGCCACTGTCGGCAGTAGCGAGCCCGGCCATAATTTTTAATAAGGTAGATTTGCCGCTGCCGTTACGGGCAACCAGCGCAATTTTGTCACCCTCTTCCACATAAAAGGAAATATTCTTAAAAAGTGTTCTTATACCAAACGATTTGGCCAGGTTTTCAATTGAAGCATAGTGCATAGGCGGCAAAGGTAAAGGAGTAAATGTTTGCAGCAGAATTGATTTTGGATTTGAACCGCTATTTTTGAATAAGATATTTTGCCTGCGGCAAAAATAGGTTCGCCACAGATTGCACAGATTTACACTGATGAGTACAATTTGATTCTATGTTTCTGTGGATTTGTATTTATCCGTGTAAATCTGTGCAATCCGTGGCGAAAAAATATTCCCGAAGGGAATTAATAAAAAATATCACTATTCATCAATTCCAGGCTCATGAATCTTTTGGGAGTAATAAAAGCTGAATCATATAAAAGAGGCATGGTGCTTTCTGTTGCTTTCAACATCATTTCCAAAGGAATTCTTTTTCTGTTAACCATTATCATTGCCCGGTATTTTGGCAGTAATATAAAAACTGATATTTATTTTTTTGTATTTGCAGCCATGATCCTTTTTTCGGCCTTTATCAACAGTATTGATACGGCTGTGCTTATACCGGAATCTATGCGGCTACGTGCAAAGGAAGGCAATGCAAAAGCAATGGATTTTCTGAATTATTTTTTACTGATCTATTTTATCATCGGTGTGCTTTTTACAGTTATCATGTATTTTTTTGGCACTGTCATTTTCGGGCTTATTTCAAAATTTGCAGAGGCAGATATTATTTTGTATCGTAATTATTTTTGGGCAGGCTCCCTGTTTTTTATTTTTAATGTGCTTACCAATTACTTCAATAACATACTTACTTCTTTAAAATATTTCAGCCTGCCTATGGTTATCGGAAGCATTAAAAGTTGTGCGGTTATTATTTGTATTTATTTGTTAAAAGAAAAGTATGATGTGCTGAGTGTTATTATTGGTGGATTAGTATCGTATGCCATAAACCTGGTTATACAAATTTATATACTGCATAAATTTGCCGGCTGGAAATTTAGCTTTAAAAAACCTCCGATACGCAAAACCATTTGGAGCAATGTATTTTATGCGGAGCTTGGGCAGCTTACAACAATTGCCAGCAGTATGTTTCCGCTGTACCTGTTAAGCGGTTTTGGAAGCGGCATCATCAGCGTAATGAACTACGGAAAAAACATTGCCGATATTCCCAATACGCTGGTTACGGCACAATTTGCCAATGTAAGCGGCATTAAATTAAATGAAGAAGTTGCCCGTAAGGATTATGCAGGGATGAATGCAACTTTTTTACACACGTCAAAACTGTTGATTTTTATACTCGTGCCACTGGGGCTTTTTATGTTTGTTTTTGCCGGGCCCATTACAGCTTTGTTTTATAAAAGAGGAAGTTTTACGCAGCAAGCCGTTGTTGACGCTGCCAAATTTATGCAACTGTTATCAATCACAATTTTCAGCATTGGCATCAATGCCATTGTTACCCGCATTTTTATTGCCACGCAGTCCATTAAACAGTCGCTTATATACCAGGTTGTTTTAAATATACTTCTAATTGCTGCTATCTGGCAGTTTACAAAAAGTTATGGCGAGTATGGGTATCCCTATGGCATCATCTGTATAAATCTGATCAATTTTATTGGAATGTATTTCATCTGCAGAAAATACTTTACAGCAATTGAATATGGAAAGTTGCTGAAATATACTGCTGCTGTTATGGCTGTTTATCTGCCGGTTTCGGCACTGTTGTATTATGGAATGTTATTTGTAAGCTTGATTTCTTTTTACAAGCTGTTAATTGGATTTTGTATATATTTATTTGTATTCATTTTAATGAGCAACATAAAAGCATTCAGTGTTAATAAAAACAATCCAGAAAAATAAGCGTCGCCGGTTTGGTTTCTTTGTGAATGCCTGGTATTTTTTACGCATTACCGCTAAATGGATCATCACACGCAAAAAAGAACAGCGTTACTACGCCATGGAAAGGCTTGCCAATATGTTTAACCCGCATTTTCATTTTACAGAGGCTGGCCAGCTTTGGCGGGATGATAAGGCCTTTGAAGCAAGTTATCTTGGCCTGGTTGGTGATGGTTTTCATTCACTTGACAGAAAATATACTGTTAACCAGTTTTTACAGTTAATTAAAAATATACCCGGTGATATGGCAGAGTGTGGCGTTTATAAAGGAGCAACCGCCTGGTTTATTTGCTCATTCATAAACGATCATGATTTAAATAAAACACTCCATGTTTTTGATTCTTTTGAAGGCTTAAGTAAACCAAAAACGGAAGATGGAACTTATTGGGCAGCGGGTAATCTTGCAACAGACGAAGCAATTTGCCGGAACAATCTTTCCGCATTTGATTTTGTAAAATATTATAAAGGCTGGATACCGGACAGGTTCGCTGAAGTTGAAACAACACGCTTTTGCTTTGTGCATATTGATGTAGATTTATACCAGCCAAC